>NZ_JALXKT010000034.1:0-34292 GCF_025144775.1 Brachybacterium sp. p3-SID957
GTCGTCCTGGGAACGGGAGCGCTCAGGAGCTGAGCGGACGGTCCTCGCCCACCTCGGCGTCACCGCCTGCGGTCGCGGTGTCCTCGGAGGCCTCGTTCAGCGATGCCTCCTTCTCCTCGTCCTGCTTCGCGCTCTGCTTCTCCGCCTTCTTCTCGGAGACGCGCTCCTTGGCGCCACCGGCCAGGCCGGCGGCCTTCTCCTTGGCGCTCTCCGCAACGCCGGGGGCCTTGTCCTTCACGGTCTCCGCGGCGTCATGGGCTGCCTTCCCGGCGGTATCGCGGGCCTGGGCGGCCTTGCGCTGGACCTCGGGATCCTCGACGATCTGCCGAGCGGTGCGCTCGAGCGACTCGTAAGGGCCGCGGCCCATGCGGGAGCCGACGACGAAGCCGATGGTCAGACCGGAGATGAACAGGAACCTCTTCACGGGGTGCCTCCTACGTTCGGGGATCGTGTCGCGTGCATCGTCCCACACATCCATGTGACCCACTGCTCGGGGCCCCGCCCGCGAAAGCGTCGACCGAGCGGTCCGCAGCGGCGTGGGCCCCTCCCCTGTCAGGTCCGTTCTTGTTCCTGTCCTCATCATCGGCGGGCGGGATCTACGATCGTTCCAGGGAGAGGACCGGTCACAGGACGCCCGGCCCGCCCCGCGGAGCTTTGGAGGAGCAGACGACGGTGTCATCCATGCAGTCCCCCGGCCAGACCACCCGCATCACCATCGAGGACGTCGCCGATCAGGTCCGCACCTGGGTCCAGGCTGCGCGCACCCGCCCGGTCCCGCCCCCGGCGAAGCTCCTCGCGGATCTGCTGAAGGATCCGAAGGGCCTGGAGTTCACCCTCGCCTTCGTGGACCGGGTGATCCGCACCGAGGATCCGAAGGCCGCCGCGGTGGAGCTGCGCCGGCTGGCCCAGGATCCGCCGGCGTTCCTGCCTCCGGCGCTGCGTCGCGTGGTGGCACTGGGCGGCTCCGCCTCGAAACTGGCACCCCAGGTGGTGGTCCCCACCGCGCAGGCCGTGATGCGGACGATGGTCTCCCACCTGATCCTCGACGCCCGCCCCGGCCCGCTCACCCGCTCGATCGCGAGGATGACGGCCGACGGCACCAAGCTCAACATCAACCCCCTCGGCGAGGCGGTGCTGGGTGCGCAGGAGGCCGCCCGCCGCCTGCAGGTGGTGCGGGAGCTGGCCGCACGGCCTGATGTCGACTACGTCTCCATCAAGGTGTCCTCGATCGTGGACCATCTGCCGCTGTGGGCGGCCGACCAGACCGTCGACCATATTGTGGAGACCCTGCTGCCGCTGTACCTGGACGCCGCCCGGGGAGAGCACCCCACCTTCCTGAACATGGACATGGAGGAGTACCGGGACCTGGAGCTGACCCTGCGGGTGTTCGAGAAGCTGCTGGACCGGCCGGAGCTGGCCGACTACCGCGCCGGCATCGTCCTGCAGGCGTACCTGCCGGACTGTCCCACCGCGATGGCGCGCCTGCGCGAGTTCGCCGCGAGGCGCGTCGCCTCAGGCGGGGCTCCGATCAAGGTGCGCCTGGTCAAGGGAGCGAACCTGGCGATGGAGCGGGTCGACGCGTCCGTGCACGGCTGGCCGCAGGCGCCGCTGCTCAGCAAGGAGTCCACGGACGCGCAGTACAAGCGCATGCTGATGGAGGCCCTGGACCCGGCGAAGCTCGAGGCCGTGAACATCGGCGTGGCCGGGCACAACCTGTTCGACATCGCCTTCGCGCACCTGCTGATGCGCGAGCGCGGCATCCGCCCCCTGCCCAGCAGCGGCATCGAGTTCGAGATGCTGGCGGGCATGGCGCCCGGTCAGCAGGCGGTGGTCCGCGAGTCGGTGGGGTCGATGCGGCTGTACGTGCCGGTGGTGGCCCCGCAGCAGTTCGACGTGGCGGTCTCCTACCTTGTGCGTCGTCTGGAGGAGAACGCCTCCAGCGAGAACTTCATGTCGGCCGTGTTCGAACTGGACTCCCAGCCGACCCTGTTCGACCGCGAGATGGAGCGCTTCTCCCGCGCCCTCACCCGCGCCCTGGAGGAGACCTCCCCCCGCACCTACCGCGACCAGGATCGCGCCGCCGAGGCGAGCGAGGGACTGCCGGAGCTGGGCTCTCCCGCGATCCCCGCGGTGCCGGGTCGCTTCCGCAACACCCCGGACACCGACATGTCCACCCCGGGCAACCAGCGGTGGGCGGAGATGATCACGCACCGTCTGCGCGGGTCCCGGATCGGCGTCGAGGAGGCGCAGCGGATCCGGGTGGACTCGGTCGAGGGCGTGGACGCGGTGCTCTCGAAGGCGATCGACGCACAGCGGGGTTGGGCGGCCCTGCCTGCCCAGAAGCGTGCCGCGGTGCTGCGACGAGCAGCCAGGGTGCTGGCCGCCCACCGCGCGGAGCTGTTGGAGGTCGCGGCCTCGGAGACCGGCAAGACCCTGGACCAGGGGGATCCGGAGATCAGCGAGGCCATCGATTTCGCGCTCTACTACGCCGATCAGGCGGAGGCCCTGGCCACGGATGCGGAGACCGCGTTCACCCCGCGGCGACTGACCCTGGTCACCCCGCCGTGGAACTTCCCCATCGCCATACCCACCGGCAGCATGCTCGCGCCGCTGGCCACCGGCAGTGCCGTGGTGATGAAGCCGGCGCCCCAGGCGCGACGCTGCGGTGCCTACCTGGGCCGTCTGCTGCACGAGGCGGGGGTGCCCGAGGGCGTGCTGACCATCGTCGACGTCCCCGAGGACGAGACCGGAAGGGCGCTGATCACCGATGAGCGCGTGGACCAGCTGATCCTCACCGGCGGCTACGATACCGCCGAGCTGTTCGCCTCTTGGCGCCCAGAGCTGCGCATCATGGCCGAGACCAGCGGCAAGAACGCCATCGTGGTCACCCCGCACGCGGATCTGGACCTCGCAGCGAAGGACGTGGCCGCGAGCGCCTTCGGCCACGCGGGCCAGAAGTGCTCGGCCGCCAGTCTGGTGATCACCGTGGGGTCAGTGTCCCGGTCCCGCCGTTTCATGGCGCAGCTGGCCGATGCCGTGCTGAGCCTGCACGTGGGGCACCCGATCGATCCCACCGTGCAGATGGGCCCGGTGATCGAGCCCCCGGGCGAGAAGCTCGCCTCCGGACTCACCGAGCTGGGCGAGGGAGAGACCTGGCTGTCGCGGCCGCGTCAGCTTGACGAGGAGGGCCGCGTGTTCACCCCCGGTGTGCGCGAGGGCGTCAAGGAGGGCTCCGCCTTCCACCTCACCGAGTACTTCGGGCCGGTGCTCGGGATCATGCACGCTCCCACCCTCGAGGACGCGGTGCGGATGCAGAACGGTACGGCCTACGGGCTCACCGCCGGCCTGCACTCCCTGGACCCGGCCGAGATCGCCTGGTGGACCGAGCATGTCGAGGCCGGCAACCTGTACGTCAACCGTGGCATCACCGGCGCGATCGTGGAGCGGCAGTCCTTCGGCGGCTGGAAGCGCTCGGCCATCGGGAAGACGGCCAAGGCCGGCGGCCCCAACTACCTGGTGCACCTGATGGACGCGGCGGACCGCGAGCCGGGCGACGCCGCCGGTGGTGCCGATCCGGCGCAGCTCGAGGCGGCCTGGCTGGACGAGGCCCGCCACTCCGACCGGGAGCACTTTGCCAGCACCTTCGCGCCGCGCGACGCCCAGGATCTGCACGGGGAGATCAACGTGCTGCGGTACCTGCCGCTGCCGGTGATGGTGCGGGCCGCCTCCGATGCGCGACCCGTCGAGCTGGAGCGCGTGCTGCACGCGGCGGCCACCGTGGGTGCCGCGGTGGAGGTCTCCGTGGCCTCCGGCGGCGGGGCCGCCGAGCTGGAAGCGGCGGCGCAGCGGGCAGGTCTGGACGGCGGCCTGGTGCGGGTGGAGGACGATGCCGCTTTCGCTGCGCGGATCAAGGATCTGGCGCAGCGCCGGGTGCGGGTGATCGGCACTGTCGATGCCTCGCTGCGCCGGGCGATCGCCCACCGCGTGGAGGTGGCGCTGTTCGACGGCGCGGTGGTCTCCAGCGGTCGCGTGGAGCTGCTGACGTTCCTGCACGAGCAGGCGATCAGCGCCACCGACCACCGCTACGGAAACCTGCTTCCCCACCGGCAGGACCTCACCGGCGGCCGGGGCTGGGAGCGCGGCAGGCGCTGAGCAGTGCCCTAGCGGTATCGGTACTTTCGTACCGATACCGCTGCCGGGCAGTGATCCCACGCGCGCGGCGGGCTAGCCTCGGTGCCCCGAACCCCGAGAGCACGTCGAGGTGCCCCATGCCCGAATCGGACCATCACCCCACCCTGACCACGTCGCGTCGCACCGCGGTGACGGCTGGCCTGACCGGTCTCGTCGGCCTGGTCGCCGTACCGGCCGCCTGCGCCGACCCCGCCGAGAGGAACCCAGCCATGCCCGATGGAGCGAACCCCCGCACAGATTCCGAGGTCACGCCGCTCCCGCCGAAGGAGGCCCTGGAACGGGCGCGCCGCGCCACCTCGGCCCTGCTGGAGCACTTCCGTGCCGAGACAGATCCGGACATGCTGATCGAGCGCACTCCGCGGCAGGAGGGCGACCCGGAGTTCACCTACGTCTGGCCGCTGTCCCAGGCCCGGGCCGCCGTCACCGAGCTGATCGCTGCCCACGGCAGCGGTTCTTCCGGGAACAAGCGTCCCGACGAGGATCTGCTCGCTGCCGATGCGTCCCTGCTGCGGGCACAGGAGAGGTACTGGTATCCCGCCGGAGGTACGACGGGCCTGCCCGGGTACACCGCCGCCACCGATTCCGAACAGGGCGCCCACGGCGACTTCTTCTACGACGACAACGACTGGGTCGCCCTGCTGGAGATCGAGCAGCACCTGCTCACCGACGGTGCCGAGGGGAACCTCGAGCGCGCCCAGCAACTGCTGGAGCTGTTCCGTTCAGGTGAGGCGACCGATGCCTCCCTTCCCTCCCCGGGCGGGATCTGGTGGACGCAGGGCGACTGGAACGACGACCGCAACACGGTCTCGACCGTGCCGTCGGCGAAGGTGGCCCTGCGCCTGCATCAACTGACCGGCGATCCCTCCGCCCTGGAGGATGCCCTGCGCTGGATGGACTGGGCCCGCGAGACCCTGCTCGCGCCCGAGGGGCTGTACTGGGACAACATCAAGCCCAACGGCACCATCGACCGCACGTTCTGGACGTACAACCAGGGCGTGCCCCTGGGGGCGGAGGCCCTGGCCTACGAGATCACCGGCGCCAAGGCCCATCGGGACCGTGCGCTGGAGCTGGCCGAGGCGATCGCGGCGCACTACCGGCCCTTCGAGGCCGGCGGCCCGATGGACGAGCAGCCGATCCAGTTCAACGCGATCCTGCTGACCAACCTGCTGATGGCCGAGTCGATCCTCGGGGCCCGCGTCCAGGGCCGGAAGATCACCGAGGCCTACGCGCAGCGCCTGTGGCAGGAACGGCGGGACCCCACCACGGACCTGGTCACGGGCTCGCGCGAGACCGGCGTGGGAACACACCTGCTGGACCAGGCCGGCTTCGCGCGCACCCTGGCGCTGGCGGCGATGCCGCGACCGCTGTGGACGTACCTGAGCTGAACGACGTTCTCAGGCGGTGCCCACGCGCGCACCGTCGGGCACCTGCCCTCCCTCGGTGCCGAGCACCGCATCGCCGATCACCGTGACGTCCTGACCGAAGGTCCAATCGCCCTGCACGTCCAGGCTGGTGGCCTCCTTCAGCGACGGGATGCCGTGCGGGAAGCGGGCCTCGAAGTCGCCGATCAGCTTGTAGGGCTCGGAGGCGAGCGTGACGGCGGGCACCGATGGCACCTGCTGCACCAGGGCCTGGCGCTGATCGAGCGCATACAGGTCCGAACGGATCAGCAGCAGGTCGCTGGTGGCCTTGACTGGCAAGAACCGGTCGCGTCCCACCACGATCGCGGTCGCACCCTCGAACACCTCGATTGCCGCACCCATGGCGGATTCGATCTGGTACACCTTCGGGCTGGTCTTGTCGGAGGGGTCCACCGTCTTCTCGTTGCGGATCAGCGGCAGTCCCATCACGCCGTCGCGCTCCTTGAGCACCGCATCCAGCTGCTCGAGGTCGAACCACAGGTTGTTGGTGTGGAAGTACGGGTGGCGGTGCTCGTCGGTGAAGTAGTCCATCTCCTCCTGCGGGGTCTGCGCGGTGTCGCGCAGGATGAGCCGCCCATCGGACTTGCGCACCGCGAGATGGCCGCCCTTGCGGTCGGCAGCAGTGCGACGGCACAGCTCAGCCGCGTAGGGGGCACCGGTGGAGGCGAACCACGAGGCGATCACGGGGTTGGGCACGGTTCCGAGGTTGTCGGAGTTGGAGACCGAGGCGTACCTGAAGCCGGCGTCCAGCAGCTGCTGCAGCACGCCGGAGGTCTGCAGGGCGGTGTAGATGTCGCCGTGACCGGGCGGGCACCACTCCAGCGACGGATCCGCCTCCCACTGGACGGGGGTGAGATCGTCTGTCCGCAGCTTGGGCTCCTTGTTCTGCAGGAAGTCCAGCGGCAGGTCCCCGACGGGGAGGTCCGGATACTTCGCGAGCACCTCGAGGGTGTCCTCGCGGGTGCGGAAGGAGTTCATGAAGATCAGCGGCAGGCGCGAGCCCGTGCCGCGGCGGGCCGCCAGCACCTGCTCGACGATGATGTCCAGGAAGCTCTTGCCGTCCCGCACCGGCAGCAGGGACTTGGCCTTGTCCAGGCCCATCGAGGTGCCCAGGCCGCCGTTGAGGTTGATGATCGCGAGCTTGTCGAACACCTGCTTGGCGTGCGCGGGGTCGATCCGCACGTCGTCCAGCTTGGGCGGGTCCAGGTACGGCTCGATGGTGTCCTCGGGGATCGAGCCGGTCACGCCCTCCTCGAGCTGGCCGTAGTAGTGGGTGAAGACGTCGATGGCGGTCTGCGGAACGCCTGCGTCGGCCATCTTCTGCTGTGCTGTGGAGAGTCCGTCGGTGCTCATGCCGACAGGGTATCGGGGGTGAGCTCGAGCCGTGGCCAGCACGCCAGTGCGCGCAGCACCGACCGGTCGTGGGTGGCGACCACCACGGCCGCCGGTGTCGACTCCAGCGCGGCCAGGAGGTCGTCGACCCCGCTGATGCCCAGATGGTTGGTGGGCTCGTCCAGCAGCAGCACGTCGGGGCGCTGGGCGAACAGCCGCGCCAGGGCCCGTCGGCGTCGCTCCCCCGGGCTGCCCCGGTGCTCTCCCGGACCGCCGCGGCCACGTTCCGGGCCACCCCGGTGAGGATGCTGGTCGAGGTGGACGGTCTCGTCCTCCTGTGCCAGGTACCCGATCCGGGCGCCGCCCAGGACGCGCACCGTGCCGGCGTCGGGTTCGAGAGCACCGGCGAGCACGCGCAGCAGCGTGGTCTTGCCCGCCCCGTTGGGGCCGACGACCAGCAGCCGGTCCCCGCCCTCCAGGCGCAGGGTGGTCTCGGCCAGGCGCGGTGGCGTGCCTGGCTGGTCGCGCTCCACTCGTATGCCGTTGGCGCGCAGCAGCGGCTTGCCGGCCGGCGTGCCGCTGACGGGCAGGCTCAGTCGCGGCGGGGGCGGCGGGACGTCGAGCCGATGCTCCTCCAGACGATCGATGCGCTCGTTCATGGCGCGCACCACGCCGGGTGCACGTGACTGCCGCTGGTGCTTGCCGGTGCCCTTGTCGGGCCGCCACCCGGTGGAGAGCCGCGCCCGGGCGGCCTCGGCCTGTCCCTGCAGGCGCGTGTGCTCCTCCTGCTGGGCGCGGTAGGCGTCCTCCCATGCTGCGCGATGGCGCCGCCGGGTCTCCTGCCAGGTGTCGATCCCGCCGGTGACCAGCAGCGGCGGGCCGTCCATGGTGGGGTCCAGGTCCAGGAACGCGGTGGCGACGTCGGCCAACAGGGCCCGGTCGTGCGAGACGATCGCGGTGGCCCCGTGGTGCTCGCGCAGGGTGCGGGTCAGGTGCTCCAGACCGCGTGCGTCGAGGTGGTTGGTCGGCTCGTCCAGCAGCAGGATGTCCTCCCTGGCGGCGATCACCCCGGCCAGGCGCACGCGGTAGCGCTGCCCCACCGAGAGGGTGGACAGGGGGCGGCTGCGGTCGGTGACGGCACCGACCTCCTCCAGTGAGACCTCGAGCCGGCGCTCCGCGTCCCAGGCATCCAGGGCGGTGGCGGCCGCGAGCGCCTCGTCGTAGCGACGACTCGCCGCGGGGCCGGTGTCCTCAGTGAGGGCCTGGGCGGCGCGGTCCATCTCGTCCAGTGCTGCGAGAGGGCGGGCCAGCAGGTGGTCCAGCAGGTCGCCGATGGTCAGGGCGCTGCCATCGGTCGCGGCGGTGGTGGGGAGCTCCTGGCGCACGATGCCGAGCGAGCCGTGTCGCTCCACGGTCCCTGCATCGGGCTCTAGGACTCCGGCCAGGGCGTCGAGCAGGGTTGTCTTGCCCCGGCCGTTCTCCCCGACCACGGCGAGGGAGTCGCCGGGGGCGAGGGTGAGGTCGATGTCGCGCAGGATGACGCGGCCGCCTCGTGCCAGGCGCAGGCCGCGGGCGCGGAGATGAGCGGTGCCGGTGGTGGGCAGGGGGTGGGTGAGAGAGGACATGTCGTCGCTTCCGGTGGTGGGTGGCACCGGGCGTGCGAGATCTGCCGCCCGGTCGTGGTCCGGACGACGGCGTAGGGGTGTTCGCGAGCGCCGCCGTCAGCGGCGGGCGCGGGGGCGCGGCGCCATGGCCGCGGTCGACATGCAGTACCTCATGGCATCCACGTTACGGGGCCCGGTCCGTCTCATGCCACGTGATTTCCTCGGCTCGGATCAGCGCCGGTCACCTCGGCGGTGAGGTGTCTAGTGTGGAGGGATGACCGCGTCGCTGCACGTCGTTCGGAACCGTCTCGCATCGGACACTGTGCCAGTACCCGGCCGGGAGCACGGGCACACTCATGGATCCGCGCCCGTAGAATCGACTCCCATGAGCACAGTCCTGTCCGCGGTCGCCTGGCCGTACGCCAACGGTCCCCGTCACATCGGTCACGTCGCCGGATTCGGCGTCCCCTCGGACGTCTTCTCCCGGTACATGCGGATGGCCGGGCACGACGTGCTGATGGTCTCCGGCACCGACGAGCACGGCACCCCGATCCTGGTGGAGGCCGACCAGCAGGGTGTCACCGCCCGTGAGCTGGCCGACCGCAACAATCGGATCATCGTCGAGGACCTGGTGGCGCTGGGGCTGAGCTACGACCTGTTCACCCGCACCACCACCCGCAACCACTACCAGGTGGTGCAGGAGATGTTCCTGGCCGTGCGGGACAACGGGTACATGATCGAGCAGGCCGCCTCCGGGGCGATCTCCCCGTCGACCGGCCGCACCCTGCCCGACCGCTACATCGAGGGCACCTGTCCCATCTGCAAGACCCCGGGTGCGCGCGGCGACCAGTGCGACGCGTGCGGCAACCAGCTGGACCCCACGGATCTGATCGATCCCGTCTCCCGCATCAACGGGGAGACCCCGCAGTTCGTGGAGACCACGCACTGGTTCCTGGACCTGCCGTCGCTGGCGGCCGAGCTGGGCAGATGGCTGGACGAGCGCGAGAGCACCGGGCTGTGGCGGCCCAACGTGATCCGCTTCAGCCAGAACATCCTCGAGGACATCCGCCCCCGCGCGATGACACGCGACATCGACTGGGGCATCCCGGTGCCGGGCTGGGAGGACCAGCCCAACAAGCGCCTGTACGTGTGGTTCGACGCCGTGATCGGCTATCTCTCGGCCTCCATCGAGTGGGCGCGCCGCAGCGGCGATCCCGAGGCGTGGCGCCAGTGGTGGAACGATCCCGAGGCCCTGGCCTACTACTTCATGGGCAAGGACAACATCGTCTTCCACTCGCAGATCTGGCCGGCGGAGATGCTGGCCCAGAACGGCAAGGGCGACAAGGGCGGCGAGCCCGGGAAGTTCGGCGAGCTGAACCTGCCCACGGAGGTGGTCTCCAGCGAGTTCCTCACCATGGAGGGCAAGAAGTTCTCCTCCTCCAAGCGCGTGGTGATCTACGTGCGCGACATGCTGGACCGCTATCAGCCCGATGCGCTGCGCTACTACATCTCGGCCGCGGGCCCGGAGAATCAGGACGCCGACTTCACCTGGGTGGACTTCGTCTCCCGCACCAACAACGAGCTGGTGGCCGGCTGGGGCAACCTGGTCAACCGCACCGCCGCGATGATCGCCAAGAACGTCGGGGAGATCCCGGCCGCCGGTGAGCTGGAGCCGATCGACGAGAGGCTGCTGGGCGCCATCAGGGACGGCTTCGGCACCGTCGGGAAGCTGATCGAGACCCACCGTCAGCGCGCCGCCATCGCCGAGGTGATGCGCCTGGTGGGCGAGGCCAACCGGTACGTCTCCGAGACCCAGCCGTTCAAGCTGAAGGGCGAGGACGAGCGGGAGCGCCTGCTGACGATCCTGCACGTGCTGGCACAGGCCGTCACCGACCTGAACACGATGATGGCGCCGTTCCTGCCACGCTCCTCCAACGAGGTGGAGAAGGCGCTGGGCGGCGACCGGGTGATCGCCCCGATGCCGCGCATCGAGGACGTCGAGGACCTGGACGGCGGGCCCGGCTACCCGATCATCACCGGGGATTACACGGGCGTGCCCGCCTGGGAGCACCGCCCCGTCACGGTGGGCGCCCCAGTCTCCAAGCCCACGCCGATCTTCGTCAAGCTCGATCCGACCACCGCCGAGGTGGAGCTGGAGCGTCTTGAGGAGCAGAGCACCGGCGCTGGCGCCGACGAGTGAGCGGGACCCGGAGCGCGCCGGGGCGACGTCGAGAGCGGGATTCCCCCGGAAGTGTGACCACGACCCAGCCTTATTAACACTTCCGCGAGGAAGTGTTAGTACAGTGGGGGTGTGAGCGCAGTTCCCGCACCGTTGACCGTTCCCCCTACCGGGGCACGGCCGGGGGTCTGGCACGTTCCGGACGACGGCTTCGCATCGCGTTCGGCACGGGCCCGCGGGTCGGGCCCCTATGAGGCCTCCCTGCCCGCTCCCCTCGCGGATCTGGTGCTGACGCTGCCCGGTGACATCGCTGCCGACGTCGGCGATGCGGAGGCGGCCCTGGCCACGTTCGACTCTCATGCTGCCCGCGAGCTCGGCGCGGACAGCCCGGCACTGGGCCCGATGAGCGCGGTGCTGCTGCGCACCGAGTCCGCCTCCTCCTCGCAGATCGAGGATCTGACCGTCGGCGCGAAGCAGCTGGCACTCGCGGAGCTGAAGGAGTCGCGCAGCACGAACGCCCAGGCCGTGGTGGCGAACGTGCGCACCATGGAAGCGGCGCTGCGACTCGCCACCGCGCTCGACCTCGACGCGGTGCTGGCGATGCATCGTGCGCTGATGGTGGGCGCCGGCACCGGTGAGGGGCGCGACGCCGGCGCCCTGCGCACACGGCTGGTCTGGGTGGGCCGCAGCGGCTCCTCCCCCCGCGGTGCCGCGCACGTGGCCCCGGAGGCGCAGGACGTGCCTGCGGCGATGGAGGACCTGATGCACTTCATCGCTCGCGAGGACCTCCCCGTGCTGCTCCACGCCGCCCTTGCCCACGCACAGTTCGAGACGATCCATCCGTTCACCGATGGCAACGGGCGCACAGGGCGCGCCCTGGTCCACGCGATGCTCCACGGCAAGGGACTGCTGCGCCACACCACGGCACCGGTGTCAGCCGGACTGCTCACGGACCTGGAGGGGTACGTCCAGGCACTCACCTCCTTCCGCCACGGCGATGCGCGCCCGATCGTCGAGCAGTTCGCTCGTGCCGCCCGCTACGCCGCCGGCACCGGCAGCAGGCTGGTGGACGACCTCGCAGCGGTGATGGCCCAGTCACGCGAGCGCATGGCGGGGCTTCGTCCCCACGCCACCGCGTGGAGGGTGCTGCCGCTGCTGATCGCCCAGCCGATCGTGGACAGCGGGTACCTGCGCCAACGCCTCGAGGTGAGCGCCATGACGGCGCAGCGCGCCCTCGATCAGCTGAGCGGCGCAGGGGTGCTGCAGGAGACCACCGGGCGCTCGCGCAACCGGGTATGGCAGCACAAGGGCGTCCTGGCGGTGCTGGACGCGTACGCCGCCACCGTGCGCAGGGACGGATGAGCGGCGCGCTCGTCGCCGCCGCGATGCGCTAGTGTGACCAGCCTCGACGACCTTGAGCCCGGAGGTTCCCCATGTCCACCACCGAAGAACGGCCGGCGAAGCTCAATCCGAAGGTGGTGGGCATCTCCATCGCCGCCGCGGTGGGAGGGTTCCTCTTCGGCTTCGACACCTCGGTGATCAACGGCGCGGTCAGCGCCCTGTCCGATGAGTTCTCCCTCGGCGCGGGACTCACCGGGTTCGCCGTCTCCTCCGCTCTGATCGGCTGCGCTGTCGGTGCCTGGTTCGCCGGCGGGCTCGCCAACCGCTTCGGCCGCGTTCCGGTGATGGTGGTGGCCGCGATCCTGTTCTTCATCTCCGCTATCGGCTCGGGGCTGGCCTTCGGCGTGTGGGACCTCATCGTGTGGCGCGTCATCGGCGGGCTCGGCGTGGGCACTGCCAGCGTGATCGCCCCGGCCTACATCGCCGAGGTGGCTCCAGCGCGATACCGCGGCCGCCTGGGTTCCCTGCAGCAGCTCGCGATCGTGCTGGGGATCTTCACGGCCCTGCTGTCCAACGCAGTGCTGGCCAACACCGCCGGCGGAGCCGCCGAATCGCTGTGGCTGGGCCGGGACGCGTGGCGCTGGATGTTCATGATCGAAGCGATCCCTGCCGCGGTGTACGGGCTGATGGCGCTGAAGCTGCCCGAGTCACCGCGCTTCCTCGTCTCCAGGGACAAGCGCGACGAGGCATCCCGGGTCCTGTACGACTTCACCGGTGAGCTGGATGTGAACCTGAAGATCCAGCAGATCCAGAAGTCGTTGGAGCGGGAGGAGGACGAGAGCTTCCGGGACCTGCTGGGAGGCCGCTTC
The DNA here is from genome assembly GCF_025144775.1 of Brachybacterium sp. p3-SID957. Taxonomy (NCBI): domain Bacteria; kingdom Bacillati; phylum Actinomycetota; class Actinomycetes; order Micrococcales; family Dermabacteraceae; genus Brachybacterium; species Brachybacterium sp. p3-SID957. Next base: position 12,938 of record NZ_JALXKT010000034.1, read on the forward strand.
GGCCTCAAGCCGATCGTCTGGATCGGCATCCTGCTGTCGCTGTTCCAGCAGCTGGTGGGGATCAACGTGATCTTCTACTACTCCACCACCCTGTGGCAGTCGGTCGGGTTCGACGAGTCCCAGGCCCTGCTCACCAGCACCATCACCTCGGTGATGAACATCCTCGCCACCGTCATCGCGATCCTGCTGGTGGACAAGGTGGGCAGGCGCGTCATGCTGCTGGTCGGCTCGGCCGGGATGACCCTCTCCCTCGGGCTGATGGCGGTGGCCTTCTCCTTCGGTCAGGTGGCCGAGGGCGGGGCGGTCACCCTCGATCAGCCGTGGTCCACGCTCGCTCTGGTGGGCGCGAACGCCTTCGTGATGTTCTTCGGCACCACCTGGGGCCCGCTGGTGTGGGTGCTGCTGGGCGAGATCTTCCCCAACCGCATCCGCGCTTCAGCGCTCGCGGTCGCGGCCGCCGCGCAGTGGGCCGCGAACTTCGCGATCTCCACCACGTTCCCCGCGCTGTCCGAGATCGGCCTGACCTTCGCCTACGGCCTGTACGCCGCGTTCGCCCTGATCAGCTTCGTGTTCGTGTTCCTGCGGGTGCCTGAGACGAAGGACCGCGAGCTGGAGGACATGGACGACCTGGAGCTGGGGCGTGCGAAGAAGGACACCGCGCGCAGCTGACTTCCCGGAGCTCGACCGGGGGCCCGGTCAGAGTGCGTGCACCCGGAAGGCCACGGCATGCTCCACACCCAGGCCTTCTCCCCCGCCGCGCAGGATCTCCGGGATCATCTGCCCTGGCTCCGGGTGGTCGCCGATGTGCTCGAGGTAGGCCTCATGGGCGCTGAGGGAGTCGACCGATGCCTGCACCTGCCGCTGGTCGACCTGCTTGCCGTGGGTGGGCTGCGGGTGGCCGGACACCAGGATCGCGCGGGCCTGCCAGGGCTCGAGCCCCTCGTTCTCACCGAGCTCGCGGAACACCCAGGGGTTGGCGGCATCGCGCACCGCATCCACCACGGCGAGGCCCGCGACGCGGTGGTCGGCCTGGTTGAGGCCTCCGTAGGCCTCGAACTCGAAGTTCGCGGTGACCACCAGGTCGGGGCGCACCTGACGCACCACGCGGGCGATGTCGCGCCGCAGCGGCAGCCCGTACTCGAGCATCCCGTCGGGGTGATCGAGCATCCGCAGGTCCTCCACGCCCACGATCTCGCAGGCGCGTCGCTGCTCCTTCTCACGCAGCGGTGCGACCTCCTCGGGGGCCTCTGCCATGCCGGCCTCCCCGCGGGTGAGCAGCAGGTAGGCGACCTCGATCCCGGCATCGGTCCAGGCGGCCACAGCCGCGGAGGTGCCGTACTCCATGTCGTCGGGGTGGGCGACCACGCACAGCACGCGCTGCACGTCGTGGTCCTTGAGCGGCTGCAGGGATGCGGGGTGGTTCTGATCGGTCACGTTGTCTCCTTCGACTGATCCGGTGTCGTCCCCGACGGTAGCGGGGATGGCGGGGCTGTGCTCATCGTGCGCGTCGTCCCCGGCATCGAGGAAGCGCACCAGTTCGGCCACCGCCGCGCGACCGGCCCGGTTGGCGCCGATGGTGGAGGCGCTGGGCCCGTAGCCGAGCAGGTGGATGCGCTGATCAGCAGCGACCGCGGTGCCGTCCATGGTGATCCCGCCGTGACGGTTGTGCAGGCGCAGTGGCCGCAGGTGGGTGAGCTCGTGGCGGAAGCCGGTGGCCCACAGCAGCACGTCCAGCTCCGTGGTGCTGCCGTCGGCCTCGATCGCGCCGTGCGGGGTGATGCGGGTGAACAGGGGGCGGCGCTTCAGGATGCCGCGTCGTTCCGCCTCACGCAGGGCGGGTGTCCAGAACAGGCCGGTCACGGAGACGACGCTCCCGACCGGCAGACCTGCCGCAACCCGTTCGGCCACCCCGGCCACGGCCCGGGTGCCGCGCTCCTGCGTGAACGGCTCATCGGAGAACTCTGGCTCTCGGCGCGTGTACCAGTGGGTCGCGGCACCGGCGTCGGCCAGTTCCAGCAAGTGCCCGAGCGCGCTGATGCCACCGCCGATCACGGCGACCCGCTGTCCGGCGAAGTCCTCGGCCCGGGTGTAGTCGGCGGTGTGCAGCTGGGCGCCCCGGAACTCGGCGGCGCCGGGGTAGGTGGGCACGAACGGGCGGGTCCAGGTGCCGGTGGCGTTGAGGATCGCGCGGGTGCGGATCGGGGCGCGGGGCGTGTCGTCGGGGCCGACGGAGTGGATCAGCAGGTGCGCCGATCCGGGGCCGCCGTCGGTGCCGGCACTCCCCGGGGCGTCGGCGGGGTCGTTCTCGACGCGGAGCACGCGCACGGGGCGCTCGATGGGCACCTGGTAGCGGGCCTCGAAGTGGGCGAAGTAGGCGGGCACGGCCTGGTTGGAGCGCTCAGCGGGGTCGGTGTCGACGACGGGCATGCCGGGCAGTTCGCGGATGCCGTTGACGGTGGCCATGGTCAGGCTGTCCCAGCGGTGGCGCCATGCACCTCCCGGGCCTTCTTCGGCGTCGAGCAGGATCACGGTGCGCCCGGTCGCGTGCTGATCGCTGCTGCCCGGGGAGCGGAAGCCGCGTCGCCACAGGTGGTAAGCGGCCGAGAGCCCGGCCTGACCGGCCCCGATCACGGCCACGTCTGCCTCGCGCACGTCCGGCGTCATACTCAGCCGAACGACGCCGGTGGGGCGGGTGTTCCCTTCCGAGGGCGGGCTCACACGGCGCGCAGCCCGCGGTCCAGATCCGCACGCAGGTCGGCCAGGTCCTCCAGACCGATGCTGAGGCGCACCGTGCCGGGTCCCACGCCGCAGGCGGTGCGCTGCTGGGGTGTGAGGTGGCTGTGGGTGGTGGTCGCGGGGTGGCACACCAGGGAGCGGGCATCGCCGATGTTCACGGCGATGGTGAAGAGCTCCAGGACATCGCAGAAGGCTGCGGCGCCGGCCTCTCCCCCGGCCAGGTCGATGGAGAACACACCGGAGGTGCCGTGGGGGAAGTCGCGGGAGGCGATCGCGGCATCGGGCCGCCCGGGGATGGACGGATGGTGGACCTGATCGACGCCCGCGGCCGTGTGCAGGTGGGCGGCGAGCGCTTCTGCGTTCGCGCTGATGCGTTCCATCCGCAGGTCCAGGGTCTCGATGCCCACGAGGATCTGCTGGGCGCTCGCGGCGGGCAGCGTGGCACCGAAGTCGGTGACGTACTTGGCGCGAGCATAGGCGAGCAGCCCGGAGCCCCCGCTCTCGTACTCGTCGGCGAAGGTGACGCCGAAGCGCGGGTTCGGGGTGGTGAGCCTGGACCAGCGCTCGGGGCGACATCGCGGGTCGAAGCTGCCCGTGTCCACGATCAGGCCAGCGATGGTGGTGCCGTGCCCGGAGAGGTACTTGGTGGCGGAGTGGACGATAACATCGGCCCCGTGGTCCCCGGGCCGGTACAGGGCGGGGCTGGCGAGGGTGGAGTCGACCACCACAGGAACGTCGTGGGCGTGAGCGATGTCGCTGATGGCCGGCAGGTCCACCAGCTCCGCACCGGGGTTGGCGATGGATTCCAGCAGCACCGCGCGAGTCTCGGGCCGGATGGCCTGCTCCCACGCCTCGAGGTCCCAGGGGTCCACGGTGGTGGAGGTGACGCCCATGTCAGCCAGGGTGTCGTCGAGGAACTCCGTGGTTCCGCCGTACAGGCGGCGGGAGGCGACCACGTGGCTGCCCGGTTCCAGCAGGGCGCACAGGGCGATGGTGGTGGCGGCCTGCCCGCTGGCCACGGCGATGGCCCCGATGCCGCCCTCGAGGGCCGTGATGCGTTCCTCGAGCACCGTGGTGGTGGGGTTGCCCGAGCGGGAGTAGGCGAACCCTTCCGAGCGGCGCGCGAACAGTGCCTTCAAGGAGGCATGGTCGGGGTGGGCGTACGCGCTGGTGGCGTAGATCGGCGGGACCACGGCCCCATGAGGGTCCTGGGCCCGCCATCCGCCGTGGATAGCTGCGGTGGACATGCTGCGCCTCCTTCGCGTGCTCGGGCTGCCAGCATCCAGCAGGAGCGGGCGGTGTGCACAGGAGTGTGACGGCGTATGGCGGGCTCAGTGGTCGCCTTGCCGGGCCACCACCGCATCCCACAGGTGATCGGCGGGGTCAGCGGTGCCCACGAAGTGGCCGCCGGCCTCCAGCAGCAGCAGCCCCACCAGCTGGGACAGATCGGCCAACGTCGCGGCGAGGGTCTCAGGGTCGGTGCCGAGCTGCGCGGAGGGGGCGTCGAGCTGTGCGATCAGCGCGGTCCGGACCGGCACTGCTGGAGACGTTTCCGCAGGAACGTCATCCACGCCCCGAGCCCGCAGGAAGGCGCGCGCGATGCGGGCGGCCTCGGGGACGGTGCGCTCGGGAGCGGAGTACCCGGGGACGGGGGTGCCGTACAGCAGCTGGAACTCGTGGGGGCGCTCGAGGGCCCAGGCGCGCAGGGCACCGGCCGTGGCGGCCCAGCCGGAGGAGCACGCGGCCTCGAGCGCGTCGGCGAGGGAGCGGTAGGACTCCACCAGCAGTTCGCTCAGCAGTGCGTCCCGGTTCTCCACGTGGCGGTAGACCGCGGAGGGCACCACCCCGGCGCGCCGGGCCACGTCCCGCAGGGACAGCGCGGCCGCGCCCTGGTCGGCGACGACCTCCCGGGCGGCGGTCAGCATCCTGCGGCGGGTCTCCTGCTTGGCGTCCTCGCGTCGTGACATGGGGGCAGTCTAGCCACTTCAGTGAACGTTGTTCACCGTTGTGCTACCGTCCACGGTGAACACCGTTCACTGATAGCCTCCGGAGGTCGCCATGCCCGCTGTTGCCCGCACCGCCGCCAGCCCTCGCTCCGCCGCCGTCGCCTCGGCCATGGCCGCCGGCGCGGCCTTCGCCCTGTTCCCGCTGCTGCGCCCCTGGGGTGACAAGGCGGGCACGCTTCCCGAGATGGCCACGGCCTTCGCCTCCCCGACATGGGTGCTCGCCCATCTGCTGGGCATGGCGGGGTGGGTGCTTCTGGTCGTGCTGGCCGTGGCGCGGAGCTGGGCGCAGGGCGGTGGTGGCGCTCGGGCGGCGTGGCTGATGGGGATCGGTGCCGCACTGGTGCTGCCGTACTACGGGGCGGAGACGTTCGCGCTGAATGCCCTCGGGGCGGCGGCCCTGGAGGCCGGCGATCCCTCGCTGGTGGCAGCGCAGGAGTCGATCCGCTTCGCCCCAGCACCGGTGGTGATGTTCGCACTCGGGCTGATCCTGCTGGGCATCGGTGCGGTCCTGCTGGCGCGCGCGGCCACGGGTCGTGCCCGACCGGCCGCCGTGGCCACAGCGGTGCTGGTGGTCCTGTACCTGCCGCAGTTCTTCCTCCCGGCACCGGGCAGGATGCTGCACGGTCTGCTGCTGGGCGCGGCGCTGGCGTGGTGGGCGCTGTCGCTCCGACGGTCGACGTCGTGAGCCGCGCTCATCCCGTCGGCACGCCCCCACTCGCCTGCGCAACCCACATGGTCCAGTGGTCGACCTCGCGGATGGGCGCCCCGGCCGGGCGCTGATCGACCTCGACGCAGATGCGCTGCGCGAGCAGGGCCAGCTCCGCGTCATCGAGCTCGTGGAGGATCGAGCGTCCCGTGCGGGCCAGGAGGTCGTCGCGCAGTTCCTGCGCATCGGCGTAAGTGCGCCGCAGCTCGGGCAGGCGATGACGACGGACAGCACAGCCGGAGGGCAGGCCCGTCCTCTCGGCAGTGCCCTGACAGAACGCGACGTTCGCCACCCCGAGGGTCTCGGCCCGCTGCTGGGCGTCCGCCACCATCCGGGCCGAGAAGTCGACGCCCACCACGCGCCGCGCTCCCGCCTGCGCCATGGCCATGTCGTCAGCCGAGCGGCGCGCCGTCCTCGTCCCAGAGCCCGGAGCAGCCGCGGCGATGGGATCCAAGCAGGTGGGTGTCGACGATGCCGATCGCCTCCATCAGGGCGAACATCGTGGTGGGTCCGACGAAGCGGAATCCTCGCAGCTTCAGCTCCTTCGCCATGGCCACCGACTCCCCGGAGACGGTGGGCACCTCGGCGGCGGTGCGCGGCAGCGGGGTGCGCCCCGGTCGGTAGGACCACACCAGATCCGCGAGAGTCGCGCCCGGTCCCAGATCGCCCCCGGCCCCAATCCCCGCGGCATCGCGCAGGGCGAGGGTCGCGCGGGCGTTGGAGATGGTGGCCTCGATCTTCCCGCGATGGCGGATGATCCCGGCGTCCTGCAGCAGTCGGCGCACATCGGCGTCATCGAAGGCGGCGACCGTCCCGGGGTCGAAACCGGCGAAGGCGCGGCGGAATCCCTCGCGGCGGCGCAGGATCGTGGCCCAGGAGAGACCGGACTGGAAGCCCTCCAGGGCGAGCCGCTCGAACACGCCGCGCTCATCGCGCACGGGCATGCCCCACTCGGAGTCGTAGTACTCGCGCAGGTCCTCGTGCCGGGATGCCCACAGGGGCCGCGCCAGGCCGTCGGGGCCGACCCGCAGGTCGTGGTCCTGGTCCATCGCCATCATGCGCCCCCTGCCTCGTTCTCGGACAACGCCACGGTAGTCCGCGTAGGTTGGCGGGATGACAGCTCAGCAGAAGACACCCCCGCGGCCCACGAAGTCCACCTGCCCCTTCCACGACCTCAGCGACAACAAGGGCCTGCTCACCCAGGGCTACCTGTTCGCCGGCACGCTGCGCCGGAAGCACGGCACCGCCGGGACCGACAGGCCGCTGTGGCTGCGCCTGCTGGGCACGCCCAGCCTGCTGGTGCGAGGCGACGAGGGCGTGCGGCTGTTCTACGACGACACCAAGGTCAAGCGCGAGGGAGCGATGCCGCTGGCGATCCGCGGCTCCCTGTTCGGCAAGGGCTCCGTGCACGGCCTGGACGACGAGGCCCACCGGCACCGCAAGGCCACCTTCGTGCGCGTCTGCTACGACGACGCGCAGGTGGAACGGATCAAGCCGATGGTGGAGGCCGAGCTGCGCGAAGCGCTGCAGCGCTGGCGGAAGCACCCCGACAGCGTGTACGACTCCACGATCGTGGCCTACGGCCGCGCCGCCATGCGCTGGGCCGGGATCGAGGGCCGCGACGCCGAGCTGGACGTGCAGGCCCGGCGCCTGGGAACCATCGTCGAGGGCTTCGCCCACGTGGACATGGACCACCTGCGCGCGTGGCGCGATCGGAGCCTGACCGACCGATGGTGCGCCCAGGTGATCCGTGAGCAGCGCGAGGGCAAGCGCACCGCGGCGCCGGGCACCTCCCTGTACGAGTGGGCGAACCATCGGGAGCTGGACGGCTCCCTGCTGGATGCGAGGACGGCTGGCATCGAGATGCAGAACACGATCCGCCCGCACATCGCGGTGGCGCGCTTCGCGGCCTTCGCCGCCAAGGCCCTGTTCGACCGTCCCGAGTGGCGCGAGCGCATACAGGCGGAGACCGCCGAGCGCGGCACCCTGGTGGACGGGCCGCTGGCCACGGCCTTCGCCCAGGAGGTGCGGCGCATGTTCCCCTTCGTGCCGATGCTCCCGGCCTTCGCCCGCACCGACTTCGAGCACGCGGGCGAGCAGGTGAAGGAGGGCGATCGCATCCTTATCGACATCCTCAACACCAACGTGGACCCGAACTCATGGGAGCGGGCCGATCAGTTCGACCCGGAGCGGTTCCTGGGCGTGGACTTCGAGCAGATCACCTCGTTCGTCCCCCAGGGCGGCATGGACGTGGCCACGGGCCACCGCTGCCCGGGCGAGAAGATCGCGGTCAGCTCCCTCGCCTCCACCATCGCCGCGCTCTGTGAGCCGCAGGTGGAGATCCTGCCCGACGGCCTGGACTTCTCCTGGACCGAGATGCCCACCCGGCCTGCCAGCGGGGGTCTGGTGCGCGCGACCGATTGACAGCGGCCGCAGCGGGAGGCCCGGTGCGCGGGGCGTGAGGGGTCGAGCACCCCACGCGCCCGTCACTCGTCGATCTTGCCGATGGCCTCGCGCTTCTCGGCCTGGAACTGGTCCTCGACCCTGCCCAGCGCCCAGTAGGCGGAAATCGAGATCGCCTCACGCGGGATCTGGCGCTCGGTGACCAGCAGCCGGCGCAGCTGCTTGGTGAGCCCGCGCTCGGCGTGGCAGAACACCTGCAGCCCCTCGACGGTCTCCAGGTCCACCGCTGCCGTTTCGGCCAGGAGCTGCTCGCGCTCACCGATCAACCAGCGCACCTCCACACCGGCGGGATGGCGCAGGTTCAGCACGTCGTCCTGATGCTCCAGGTGGATCAGGGCGATCCCCCGGGCATCGTCCTGCATGCGCTCCAGCGCGGCCGCAATGGCGGGCAGTGCGGCATGGTCTCCGATCAGCAGGTGGAACGCGGCGGCGGGGTCCGGACTGTACCCGCCCCCGGCGCCGGAGAGGGCCACCCGGTCCCCGGGCTGGGCGAGATCGGCCCAGCGGGCGGCGATGCCGTCCTCGTCGGCGCCGTCACCGTGGCCGTGCAGCACGAAGTCGAGGTCCAGGGTGTGGGCCTCGTGGTCCCACGAGCGCACCGTGTAGGTGCGGCGGCAGGGCAGTGAGGCCGGGTCCTGCGCGCGGATCGCGTCGAGGTCGTAGGGCGGATGCAGGTCGGATCCGGGCTGGGCGATCAGCAGCTTGACGTAGGCGTCGGTGAAGTCGTTGGTGCGCACCTCGCCGAACTGCTCCCCTCCCAGGGTGATGCGCAGCAGTCGCGGGGAGATCCGGGACTTGCGCACCACCTCCAGCACGGCCTGGTTCCCTCGGCGGCGAGGGGCCCGTTCTGGGGCCTGTGGAGCGTCTGCGGTCTGCGGTGAGTCGAACGGCATGCCCCATAGATTACGCGAGTGCGGCATTGCCTAAATGTCTGCCGGGGATGGCTCACATCCGAGGCCGGCCCCGGCCGGGGCGCGGGAGGGCCTCACCCTCACCCGACCCCTGAACAAGCGGTCGGCGCCGACTACGCTGGGTCCATGAGCACCCCTGCGCCCTCCCCGCCTCGCAGCACGGGACTCCTGGACGCAGTGGTGGTCGGGTCCGGACCCAACGGACTCGCCGCGGCGGTCACCCTGGCCCGCGCCGGCCTGCAGGTGCAGGTGCTCGAGGCACAGCCCACCATCGGCGGCGGCTCCCGCACCCTCGACCTGGGCCTCGCCCCGGGCATCGTCCACGACCTGTGCTCGGCCGTGCACCCCATGGCGCACGCCAGCCCGTTCTTCCGCGCCTTCGACCTGCCCGCGCGCGGGGTGGAGCTGGCGGTGCCGGAGGCCTCCTACGCCCAGCCCCTGGACGACGAGCCCGCCGCGATCGCCTGGCACGACGTCGAGCGCACCGCCGAGGGCCTGGGGCCCGACGGTGCCGTCTGGCGGGGCACCCTGGGCACGCTCGCCGAGCACAGTGACGTGGTGGTCGAGCTGGCCCTCGGCGACAAGCGCTCCGTGCCCCCGGCCCTGCTGCGCTCGCTGCGCGGCCTACCCGTCGCCGCCCTGTTCGGGGCGATGGTGGGCTCCCAGGGAACGCCGCTGTGGGACGTGCCGCTGCGCACGGAGCGGGCGCGTGCCCTGCTGATGGGGGTGGCCGCGCACGCGATCGGCCCGCTGCCGGCCCTGGCCGCCGGCGCCACCGGGGTGCTGCTGGGCGCCCTCGCGCACGCCGGGGGCTGGCCGGTGCCCGTCGGCGGGTCCCAGGCCCTGGTCGATGCGATGGTCGATGACCTGCGTGCGCACGGGGGCGAGGTGATCACCGGCCACCGGGTGCAGACCTGGCGTGATGTGCCGCCGGCGCGCTCGGTGCTGCTGGACACCACGGCCGGTGCCGCGGCTCAGATCCTCGCGAACAGGCTCCCCTCCACCCTGCAGCGGCAGCTGCGGCGGTTCCGCCACGGGGACGCCGCCGCCAAGGTGGACTTCGTGCTGTCCGGGCCGGTTCCGTGGCGGGATGCCGAGGTGGGGCGCGCCTGCACCCAGCACCTGGGGGGGACCCGCGAGCAGATGGCGCGCGCGGAGGCCCAGGTGCAGCTGGGACGGATGCCCCAGCAGCCCGTCACGCTGGTCAGCGACCCCTCGGTGGCTGATCCTTCCCGGGCGCGGGACGGGCTGCGACCGCTGTGGGCCTACGCCCACGTGCCGGCCGGGGACCCGACAGATCCCACTGAACTGGTGACCGCCCAGATAGAGCGCTTCGCCCCGGGCTTCCGGGACGTGGTGGTCGCCTCGCGCGGGATCAGCGCGGCGGACATGGCCCAGCACAACCCGTCCCTGGTGGGCGGTGACATCGCCATGGGCCGAGTGACCATGTGGGACATGGTCGCCCGGCCCACCCCGAGCTGGGACCCCTATCGGCTCGGCGAGACGGGCTGGTACCTGTGCTCGGCCGCCACTCCCCCGGGGCCGGGCGTGCACGGCATGAGCGGGTGGCACGCGGCCCGTCGGGTGCTGGCGCGCGAGTTCGGGATCAGGCGGGCGCCGGAGCTCGTTCCTCGAGATCGAGGGTGAGGGCGCGTCCGGTGTCCCGGCCGCTGGACTGCAGGGCTGCTCGACGGATGTGAGCCTCAGCCGTGCCAGTCCAGCACGCTCTCACCGTTCAGGGCGGCACTGGCACGCGGGTGGGGTGCCAGGGCGATCTCGACGTCGAGCCGGTCGTGCTTGGCGAGCACGGCGTAGCGGATCGCCTCGTTCTCGACGTGCTCGACCTGCAGGTGCCCACGGGTGATCCAGGCGCAGCGGCGGCGCAGGGCGATCAGATCGCGGTGCAGGTCGCGCAGCCATGACCCCGCCGGGTGGAGGTGCTCGGGGCCCGCGGGCAGCGCCGGGCGCAGGGGGTCGTCGGCGGCGTAGCCCTCGGCCTTCTCGCCGCGGAAGGCCTGCTCGTCGCCGTAGTAGACGCTGGGGATGCCGGGCAGGGTGAGCAGGATGGCCGCGGCGAGGGCGGCCCCGCCGTCGCCGACGGTGCTGGCGATGCGCGGCACGTCGTGGTTGCCGACGAAGGTCTGCATGGGTGCGGTTTGCGAGAACTCGACGTGGCGCCCCAGCGCGTGCTGAAGCTCCCACAGGTTCCGGTCCTTCAGCGAGCTCCAGACGGCCTTCCACAGCTCGTACTGGGTGATGGTGTCCAGGGTTCCCTCGCGTGCGATCGCGGCGTAGTCGCCGTGGATCACCTCCCCCAGGAACATGGCGCCCGGGTGCTGCTGCCGCACCGCGGGCAGCACCTGTGCCCAGAACCGGCCGGGCACGGCATAGGCGACGTCGAGGCGCCAGCCGTCGGCACCGCGCTCCAGCCAGTGCAGCATCACGTCCCGCACCAGTTCGTGCACCTCGGGCCTGCTGTGGTCCAGCTCCGCCAGGCCGCCGTGGCCCTCCCAGGCCACGGGGTGGCCGTCCTCGGTGCGCTGCAGGCCGGGCCAGGCAGGATTCCGCGCGAGGGGGTGCTCCGCGCCGAGATGGTTGAACACGCCGTCGAGCATGATCGCCAGGCCGCGCCCGTGGGCGCGGTCCACGAAGGCCTCCCAGTCGTCCTGATCCCCGAGTCGAGGGTCGATCCGGAAGTGGTCCAGGGTGTCGTAGCCGTGGGAGGTGGACTCGAAGATCGGGCCCAGCAGCACGCCGGTGAAGCCGAGATCGGCCGCATAGTCCAACCAGGGCTCCAACCGGCGGAGGCGATGCCCCTCCCAGGGCACATCGCCCTGCACCTCACGACGCGGCGGGGCACCGGCGGCCCCCAGCGGGTAGAGGTGCCACCAGATCCTGCTCTCGAGCTCGTGCATGCGTTCCTCCCGGAACTCTATTGATCGTCGGTCAACAGTGGTCCACGCTAGGACACTGTTGATCGACACTCAACAGCGCTAGGGTGTGATCCATGCCTGCATCCTCCCCCTCCCCCCGCAGGCGTCTGGACGTGCAGCAGCGTCGCGCTGCGATCCTGCGCGCGGCCCAGCAGGTCTATGCCGAGGCCCCGTACGTCGAGGTGCCCACCGCGCGGATCGCCCGGGCCTGCGACGCCTCACCCTCCCTGGTGTTCCACTACTTCGGCTCCAAGGCGGGCCTGTACGCGGAGGTGATCTCCGGTGCCCTGGAGGATCTGGCGGTCGCCCAGGAGCAGGCACTGTCCCACCTCTCCCCCGGCGTCCCGGTGCGCGACCAGGTCCGCGCCGCGCTGGGGGTCTACCTCGACCGGATCGCGGAGCGGCCCATCTTCTGGGGCGTTCCTCTGCAGGGCGGTCAGGAGCCTCCCGAGGCACAGCAGGTGCGGATCGAGGCGCGCGCCCGGCAAGTCGAGCGGCTGGGTGCCCTGCTGGGAGTGGGTTCGTTCCCCCGCCATCGGTACGCGATCACGGGATTCCTCGGGTTCGTCGATCAGTCCTGCGCTCGCTGGGTGCAGCAGGGCTGCCCCACGCAGGATCGGGACCTGCTGCTGGATGCCGCCCTCGGTGCTCTCGAGGGCGGCCTCGGCGACTGGAAGGTCTGAGACAGGTGGATGCGCCGCAGCTGCACGCGTGCGCACTGCTGGCCTTTCCTGCGGTGCCGATCGGACTGCTGATCTTCTCGATGAGCGGGCACTGAACTCCCGCCTCATTCGCGGTAGCCCTCGATGGCCGGCATGGACGGCTCGCCGAGCGGGGTGCGGCACGCGAGGCCTCGGTCCAGGACGCAACCGATGTTGGTGCGCGAGATGTGCACTCGTCGCCGCACCTCGATCGCGGCCTCGCGAGGTCCGGGAACGGTCTCGCGGATCGCCTCACGGCGAAGGGCGCGGTCGGGGAAGGGGCCCGGCACCGGCTGGTCCGAGAGGATGACCTCCGTCCCGGGCTCGCGCACGTACACGCTGCCGTCACCGTCCTCCACCTCGGCGACCTTGCCCACCGGCTCCTGCAGAGCGGCCCGGTCGGTGCGCTGCCAGCCGGCGGCAGCGTCCGCTTCCTCCAGTCCCACCACCAGGTCGGTGGACTCCAGGGCGGTGAGCACCTCATCGAGGCGTGCCGGCAGATCGTCCCAGGGCATCGCGTACGTGGTGACGACCGACAGGTCGCAGAACTGACTGGCGGGAATGAGGAACCCGGGCTCCACGGCACCGCAGATGACGTACCACGTCTGCCCGATCGGCTCCCCCACCACGGCCCCGAGCGCCACCCTCCGCTGGGACTCCTCCTTCTCGAGAGGATCGATCCGGGCCGCGTAGCCGGCCTCGGCTTCGGCGCGGGCACGCTCGGCGGGAGGGGCGATTCCCCCGCGACCGTAGAGGAGTCCACCTGCCACGAGCGCCAGGACGATCATCACCACCAGGGCGGCAGTGATGACCACCCCCACCGCTGGTCTCCGATCCGTGCGCATGGCCCCACCCCTCTTTCGGCCTTCTCGTCGCGTGGGTCACGGTCAACACCCCTCGCGCCCCGGGGGCTAGTCGGGGGCGTTGCGCTACTGATCGACAATACAGCCTTCAGCGAGGATCTCCTGTAGAACAGCTGTTGACTGCTGTCATCCCAGCAGGCGGGGCATCTCGGCCTCGATCCCGCGCACGTGGCGGTCCACGAACGTGTACACCGTCTCGTACCAGATCACCGAGTTGTTGGGCGAGAGGATCCAGTGGTTCTCGTCAGGGAAGTACAGGAAGCGGTGGGGGTTGTCCTCGGGGTCCTGGTCAGCGGCGGTCAGCAGTTCGAACCACAGCCGCAGGCCCTCCCCGATCGGCACCCGGTAGTCCTTGTCGCCGTGGATCACGAGCATGGGGGCGGTGATCGCGTCGATGCCGTCGGCCGGGTTGTACTTCGCGTTGTGCTCGTCGCTGAGGTGGGCGGCCCAGTGGGAGGCGGTGTCGGTGGTGCCACGGAACTGGTCCAGCGCCCACAGGGAGGCGTGGGTGACGATGCAGTCGAAGAAGTCGCCGGTACGGCCGGCGATCCAGTTGGCCATGTACCCGCCGTAGGAGCCGCCCAGGGCGGCCTTGCGGGTCTCGTCGATGTCGTCACGCTCCAGGGTGGCGCGGGTCAGGAGCATGATGTCGTCGTAGGGGCTGCCGCCCAGCTGGTCCCAGCCGCGGTCGATCATCTCCTGGCCGTAGCCGGTGGAGATCGCTGGGTCCGGCAGCAGCACCGCGTAGCCGCGGGCGGTGGCGGTCCAGGGGTTCCAGCGCCAGGTCCAGGAGTTCCAGGATCCGAAGGGCCCGCCGTGGATCCACAGCAGCAGCGGGGCCGGCTCCTCCGCCCCGGCGCCCTCGGGCAGGCACAGCCAGGCGCGCAGCGGGGTACCGTCCTCCGCGGCAGCGGTCACCTCGGTGAGCGACCCGGGCACGGGCGGCGCCTCGATCCCACAGGGGATGGGGCTGATCTCGCCGGTGGCGGGGTCGCAGCGCACCGGCAGCGGCGGGGCGTCAATGGCGTCGGCCAGCGCGATCAGCTGCCCGGAGCGCTCGTCGAGCGCGAGGGCGCTGTAGTGACGGACATCCTCGGTGAGCACGGTGACGGTGCCGGATCCGAGGTCCAGGCGGTGGATGGCGCCGTGGCCCTCGAGGTCGGCGGTGAAGTAGGCGGTGGTGTTGTCGGGGGCGATGCGCACATCGGAGGGCCAGTTGGTGAAGCCGGTGTAGGCGGGGGTGAGCTCACCGGTCTCCAGATCAGCCTTCACCAGCTCCATCGCGAGGGGCCGGGTGTCGCTGGCCACGGTGCTGCGGCTCAGCAGCAGCACGGAGCCGTCGGGGCTGAGGGCCGCCAGGCCGAGGTTGTGATCGTCCTGCGCTGCGAGCGTGCGCACCTCGCCGCTGTCCGCATCGATCGCGACGATGCGTGAGCGGGCCGTGGTGCCGTGCAGGGTGCGGCTGACGTCGGCGTACACGGTGCCGCCGTCGGGACTGATGATCACCTCTCCCAGTCGATCTGCGGGACCGAAGGAGGTCAGTCGGCGCAGGTCCAGTCGCGGATCAGGGTCCGCGGGATCCAGGGGCTCGGCGATCAGCACCTGGTCCCGGGCGGGGCCCAGGTCGTGGTCCCAGTACCGCACCGGGTGACCGGTGTGCAGGATGGCGGAGGTCTTGGTCTCACGCCGCTCGGAGGCCAGGGCGCGATCGTCCTCGTCGTCGGCGGCGCGCGGGTGGATCGCGCTGGTCAGGGCGATGCGGCCGCTGTCGCGCGCGATGGACAGGGAGGCGAAGCCGCCGTGGCGGCGGGCGACCACGAAGGCCTCGCCCCCGCCGCGGGGCAGCAGGAACAGGGTGGTCTCGTCCGTGTGCTCGTCATCGCCCGTGTCGCGCTTGGCGGTGAACAGCAGGTCGCCGTGGGCGGTGAACCCGGCGAGCGCCTCACCGTCCACGCCGCGGGTGAGGCGACGCGGGGACTGGCCGGCATAGGCGGCGGAGCGGTGCCCGCGGGAGCGGCGGGAGGAGTGCGGCAGCTCCCACAGTGCGGTCACGTACCCGTTCCTCTTCGTGTTCAGCTCGGTGCGGGCGGCGACCAGACGGTCCCCGGCGGGGGCCAGGTACAGCCCGGTGATGCGCGGCTCGGCGACGAAGGCGTGCAGGTCGTGGAAGATCGTCGGGCTATCGGTGGCGGACTGGTCGGGCGAGGCGTCGGTGGTGGCAGCAGTGTCGCGGGGGGTGTCGGTCATGGGGCCAGTTGATCACAAGACAGCAGGCCGCTCCGGGCACTGAATCACCAGCGAAGCCGCGCAGCGCCACCACTGCCAGCTAGGCTGGATCGAAGGGATGCATGCGAGGGGCGTGTGATGACCAGATCACTGAGAAGGCGAGCAGGCGGGGCTCTGGCGGTCGCTGCACTAGTGCTGGGCAGTGCGGCCTGTAGCGGTGGCTCACCTGATGGCGAGGAGCCGGAGCAGACGACGACTGAGGCGGCGGAGGACTCGGAGGCGGGCACGGACGATGACGCCGCCGGAGACTCTGACGAAGGTGCGGACTCGACGGATCCCGGTGAGGACGATGCGGACGAGGGTTCAGCCGACGAGGAGTCATCCGAGCAAGACTCCTCCGAGAAGGAATCCCCTGCTGCCTCTCCCGATCCCACACCGCAGAACGAGCAGGACTGCGGCCCGATCTTCGACGGCTGGCGAGCGGTGATCGGAAGCGGCGAGGTCGACTGCGCCACCGCTGTCGACGTGCTCACGGCGTTCAAGGACTCAGACCCGCGACAGGACTTCGACATGCCGCGACAGGGTGCCGAGGTGGCTGGTGACTGGACGTGCGAGAGCATCTTTCATGTGCGGGATGGCGATGATCCGCTGACCTACTCGATGTGGTGCACGCGGGGCGAGGAAACGGTGCTCACCACTGCTGCGGGTACCCCTGTCCTGCCAGGGACGTACGTCCCAAAGGATGCGTACTACTTCCAACAGGAGGGCCACGACTCCTCGCAGGTCTCCTTCACCTCACCGTCCGGCACGTGGGGATGCGGTTTCCTCGAGACGTTCGACGATGCGGGGGAGCGGAACTTCGAGGTGGGCTGCCACGGCACGATGCCCCCGGAGATCACGGCTCCTGCCCCGGACAGCGAGGGGGACCTGCAGGCGAACTCGATCACCCTCTACCACGACCGAGCACCGGAGGTCTGGGTCGCCGGGGACGTGAACTACTTCGCTGGCCCCACACTCCCGTACGGGCACGTGATCTACACCTACGGCTTTGCCTGCACCGTCCAGCAGGACACCGGTGTCACCTGCATCTCCCCCGAACACCGGTTCACGGCATCATCCTCAGCGGTGCAGACCCGCTAGGTGCAGACCTTCGCCAGGGCCAGCAGCACCTGAGTGCCCACGCGCGACACCGACAGCGTGACCCATCCCCCAGGAGCGATGCCGGCCCGCGCAGTGCTGGCCGAGCCTGCGCGTCACTCCGTGACCGAGAGCCCTTCCTTCATGTCCTCGAGGTCCTGCATCTGGTCACCATGCCCGGTGGCGGCACCGCCCACGAAAGCGCTGGGGCCGCCGGGGGTCTCGACCACGATCGCGGCGTAGCGCCAGGAGTCGGTGGATCCGAAGGTGGTCTCGCCGGTGATGGCCACCGTGGCCTCGAACAGGTGGGCCGGGTGGCCGTCGACGGTCGTGGTCTCCTCGTGGATCTCGCTGATCTGCGGCTGGTCGGTGAACACCTCGGCGGAGTCGTCCCGGGTGATGGAGCACTCGAAGAGGTGGCGGGCGGCGGCCTCGGCACCGGGGTACCCGCCTGTCTCCTCCGGGTAGGCGACGCGGCCCACGGTCACGGCCGTGTACCAGCCGGCCTCGACCGGTGTCCAGGCGCTCTCGGAATCCTCCAGGTGGGGCTGCTGCCCGGCGCTGCCGGAGAGTCGTTCCCAGCCGCTGGGAAGTGGGACGGAGAGGCCGCCTCCGCGCATCTCGCCCTCCGGCTGCTCCTGATCACTGCCCGGGGCGTAGAGCGTGCACTCGGTGGAGGGGGCCACGGTCATGGTGGGCCCCTGCTCCGGTTCGGGCTGGGTGGTCTCCTCCTCGCTGGGGATGTACTCGCCGCGCGTCCTCTCCTCGTCGTCGGTCTCCTCCTGCGCGGTGGAGGGGTCACCGCCGGCGGTGGGGTCCTCACCGCCGGAGAGCACCGTCTGGGACAGCACCAGGCCCACCACCACCAGGATCACCAGCAGCAGGCCAGCACCCCCGAGGCCGAGGGCGAGCCAGAGGCCGCGGCGCGATCCCCCACCGCCCGGTCCTTGCGGCGCAGGGCCGGTGGGCCCTGACGGACCAGGACCACCTGCGGGTCCCCCGCTCACCCCGGAACTACCCGGGCTGCCGCCTCCGGAGAAGTCCGGGAGTGAGAAGTCTGCCGAGTCGTCCTGACGGTCCTGCATGCGGATCCCCCTGCTCGTGTCTCGCGTTCCGCTGGCGCACGGTCAGACTAGCCGTCGTCCTTCACTGCCTCATGGAGCTCAGAGGATCTCGGAGACGAGCTGTTCGAAGCGGCGGGCCATGGCCTCCAGGCTGTACCGGGCGGCATTGGAGCGCGCCGCGTCGGGGCTGATGTGCAGGGCCCGCCGGATGGCCTCGGCGAGGTCCGCGGGGTCTGCGGAGTCGGCGACCGCTCCCCCGTCCCCGATCACCTCGGGCATCGCCCCCCGAGGGGTGGCGGCCACGGGCGTGCCGGTGGCCATCGCCTCGACGGGGGCCAACCCGAAGGGCTCGGCCCACAGCGGCGAGGCGATGAACACGTCGGCCGCGCTGAGCTGCTCGCGGATCTCGGCGTGGGAAAGGTGGCCCAGGTACGCCGGCGCGGTGGAGTCGTCCTCGCTCTCCTTCCGCAGGTGCGGAGCAATCTTCTCCTCGAAGTAGCCGGGATCTGAGCGCAAGCCGCTGATGCGCAGTTCGACCTCGGCCAGCCGGGCGGCTTCGATGGCGATGTGCAGGCCCTTCTGGTGGGTGATGCGGCCCGTCCACAGGGCGACGGGGCGCTCTCGTAGGTCGTCGTGGGGCCGGGAGGCGTGTCCGTCGGCCCGGGTGCTCGACTCACCGGCCGGGGTCGACGTCTCGGGGGCGGCCGACCAGTAGTCGATGTTGATGCCGTTGGGCAGTACGCCGACCTCCGGGTAGTGCTCGCGCCAGGCCTCGGCGTTGGATTCGGAGACGGTCACGAAGCGGTGCTGTTCGGGAAGCTCAGAGGCGCGTGCGAAGAACTCCACGAAGGCGGGCACCGGCACGGGACTGTGCATGATGGTGAGCAGGCGGCATGAGCTCAGCAGTCCGTGTGGCAGGGGGCTGAGGGAGTTGTTGACCACCAGGTCGTCGTCCGTGCTGGCGGCCATCTCACAGGCCCGGCGGATCGCCTCCTCGGAGCGCCGCGCCTGCAGCGCTCCCCGCTCCTGGTCCGGGTTCAGCTCGTACTGGTGTTCGCTGCTCTCGATCTGCGCGAACTTCGCACCGGCGGGGATCTCACTGCCTTCCTTGGCGTACAGCGTGACCTGGTGACCGCGCTCCAGCAGGGCCGCGGTGATCATCGAGGTGTGCATCTCCATGCCCCCGGCCCAGGGCTCCCGGATGGGGTGGTGGGGGTGGCAGATCAGCGCGATCCTCATGGCGAACACCTTTCGTCAGCGGAGGGGACCGGCGCAGGGAGCGCAGAAACCCCGCTTCGCACACTACCCACCCCCGGTATCAGGTGGGGGCGTCGAGGCTGTGACCAGCACGAACTCGCGCTCAGGCCCCCCTACCGAGAGGAAGGGGGCGGGTAACGGCCTGTCATGGCCGGGCCGGTCGGGTCAGCGGGCGGCGCCGCGGCACGTGCCCGAACCCAGGCCCCGTCCCAGGAAGTCCCGCAGCACCTCGATCCAGGCGTCGGGGCCCGGCGAGGCGCGCGGTGTGCGCTCCCATCGATTGGCCGACCAGGCTCACCGGTGCTCCGGGCAGCAGCTGCTCAATAGTGGTGAGCACGTCGCCGGCGATGGCATCTCGGCAGCGGTCCTCCGGCCTGCGTGTACTGTGCCCGTACCCCCGCTGGCCCAGCAGCAGCACCCGATGGGTGGCGCTGAGCGCCCGAGCCGTGGGCATCAGTTCGCGAGAGCTGCCGGCGAGACCGTGCAGGAGGACCACGACGGGGCCCTTTCCTCCGGTGTCCGCGACGGCAAGGCGCACGTCCTCACGCTCGACCCACCGGGGTGCCTCAGTCATGGGGTCGATACTCCCCCGCGCGCCGTGGCTTCGTCACACCGCGGTACCCCTCAGCTCACTCGACAACATCGGAAGCATTCTTCCGTTCTGGGATCGAGCGGTGCCACGGGGCGCCTTTCACTCCCATCTCGAGCGCTTTTCGGAAGTATCCCTCCGAAACCGGGTCGTGCCGGGGACCATGCCGCCCGGCGAACCGTGGTCATAATGGGCCATGGCACTGCATCCCGCACTCACGGCCGTCACCGGGATCCTCGGCACCTGGCGCGGCGACGGCCGCGGCGAGTACCCGACGATCGATTCGTTCTCGTACACGGAGGAGCTGACGTTCACCGATGTAGGAAAGCCATTCCTCCTCTACAGCCAGAAGACCTGGTCACCGGACGGCGCCCCGATGCACACGGAGACCGGTTATCTGCGGATCATCGACGGCACCGCGGTGGAGTTCGTGCTCGCCCTGCCCACCGGGCAGACGGAGCTGGCCGAAGGGCCGCTGAGCAAGACAGCCGAGGGGTTCTCCTGTGAGCTGCGCTCCCGGGTGATGAACTCGGCGACGGCCAAGGACGTCACCGCGACAGAGCGCCACTACGACCTGGCCGGTGACACCATCAGCACGAGCTTCGCCATGGCCGCGGTAGGTGCCCCGATGACCCGCCACCTCACATCGGAGCTGCGCCGGGACTCGTGAAACAACACAGATCGTGAGTCACCCATCCACTGCGGCAGTCCCCGTGGCGAGTGATTCGAAGTGGGGGCCGGCAGCATGAAGGTCCTGCCGTAGCTCGTCGCTGCCCACATTCAGCGCGGCCGTACCCAACGACGGATCCACGAAATGGTGAACCGGGGCAGTCCGCAACCGCGTCCGGGAACGCATGCGGGGGCGCCACGCCGGAATCGGCTCGATCAGCATGAGCCTGTCGAGGGCGTCGAGATAGTTCGTCATGGTCTCGGCGGCGATGCGACCCCGGTTAGCACCCACGTCCTCCGCCACGGACTAGAGATTGAGCGGCGTCGCAGTTCCGCCGCCCAGAGCAGCCATCAGCGGCTCGATATTGCCGGGGTTGCGGCGGGGTCCGAGCCCCGGGACATCGGCTTCTGCGATGGTTCGCAGATAGTCGCGCAACCACACGGAGGCCTCACGTTCGCGCCCGTCGAGCAGGTCGGGCCAGCCGCCTATGACGATGCGCTCCAGGAGGCCATCGATGTCCAGACCCGATCCGGCTCCGGCAGGGTCCTCCCCGTCCAGCACCCGCTGCAGAATGACCTCGCCCGAGGAGTGCCCGTTCTTGTACAGGCGCATGGGGCGCATGCGCAGCCGGGCAATCCGCCCCGCGCCGGAGTGCATGTGCGTATCGTCGCGAGGGCGGGAGGAACCCGTAAGGATGTAGAGCCCCTTGCCGTCCTGGTCGTCTACCGCGCGGCGCACGAGGTTCCACAGCTCCGGGGCCTCTTGCCGCTCGTCGAACACGATGGGGGTCGGGGAGGCGAACAGCTGCTCGGGTGCTATCTCCAATGCGGCGCGAGCTGCCCGGTCGACATTCATCCGCAGCACCGTGCGGGCGATCTCTTCGGCAGTGCGAGTCTTCCCGACCGCCTTGGGTCCATCGATGAGCACCGCACCTATCGCCGTCATCCGCGTGGAGAGCTTCCCCTCCACGACGCGAGATCGATAATCCGTCATGGCTCAACTCGATGATCAGTCGTGATTGAAGACGACACTTCGTTAGCTGCAGCGGCCCATTCGCAAACGGCAGCACCCTGCGCGCAGCTCGGACCGTTAA
>NZ_JALXKT010000035.1:0-32992 GCF_025144775.1 Brachybacterium sp. p3-SID957
GCCTCCATCGGGGCGGCCCTGGCGCGGCGGGTCTCGCCGGTGGGCAGGGGTGCGTCCAGGGCATCATGCAGGGCCTCGGCCTCCGGGGAGTCCTCACCGGGCAGGGGATCGGGCCGGTCCTGCCAGGGCGAGGAGCCACCGGCGGCATCGGCGCGGGCCGCGACGATCGCCGCGAACTCCTCGAGTGCGGCCGGGAGGTCCTCGGCGAGCGCATCCACCAGGCCCGTCTCGGCGGCCTGCTCGGCGCTCAACAGGCGGTCGCGGGTGGGGTCCTCGAGGATCATCCGCACCGCGGTCTCGGGGCCGACGACGGACTGCAGCAGCGTGGTGCCGCCCCAGCCGGGCAGGATGCCCAGCCCCGTCTCGGGCACGCCGATGCCGCGGGCGCCGGGGACGGCGGTGCGCACATCGGCCATCAGGGCCACCTCGAGGCCGCCGCCGGGGGCCGCGCCGCCCAGGTGGGCGAGGATCGGGACGGGGCTGGTGCGCACGCGGACCTGCAGCTCGTGGGCGGCGCGGGTCATCTCCTCGACGCGGTCCACGGCGGAGGGGTCGGCGAACATCGAGAGGTCCGCGCCGGCCAGGAACACCTTCCCGGTGCCGGTGAGGGCGATCGCGCCCACCTCCCCTGCCTCGGCGCGGTCCAGGGCGGCGTTGATGGCACCGGTGACGGCCTGGATCGACTGCGGGCCCAGGGTGGCCGGGCGCCGCTCCTCCCCCTCCGGCGGCGCGAAGGTCAGCACCGCAACGGTGCCGAGAGCGGAATGCTCGACGTCCTCGGTGATCACCCGGGTGATGTGTTCGGTGTAGCTGCTCATCGGGGGCCTTTCGCGTTCTCGTCGTCGAGGGCGGGGGCGCAGGGAACGGAGGATTCCTGATACCGCCGGTTTCAGGAACAGCATGCCCGAGGGGGCCGGACCGTGTCCACCGCGGTTACCCGGAGGAAGAGGAGTTCTCCCCATCGCGCCAGCCCACGGGGCGTGTCTACCGTGTGGGATCAGGCTGCGCCGACGGCCCGACGGACGGCTCGTCACCGGGCGCACGACTGCGATCGAGAGGATGTGAGGACATGGGACGCACGACTATCATCAGGAACCGACGGGCCCGCACCGCGTTGCTGGTTCCGTTGGCGGGACTGGCACTGGTGGTCTCCGGCTGCGGGCTGCTGGGCCAGGAGGACCCGCCGCAGGAGCCGCCGGCCGTCGAGCAGCCGGAGGGGGACGAGCAGGAGCCCTCGGACGCCGGCGGTGAGGAGCCCGCCGAGGACGACGCCCAGGAGCCGTCGGACGCCGGCGGCGCAACGGACGACCAGGCCGGCGGAGCCACCGACACCGAGCTCGCCGCCCCGGGAACCGAGGTGCCGGTGGGCGAGGCCGCCACCATCCACGTGCAGGTGCTCGAGGAGGGCGAGGAGTACTACGGCTACGGCGTCGTCTCCACCACGGTCACCGAGATCGTCGAGGGCGATCCGGCGATCATCGAGCAGTTCGACGAGGACGACCAGGCCGACCTCGAGGGCATGACCCCGTGGTACGTGAAGGCCGAGCACGAGATCCTGAGCTTCGAGGGCGATCCGAACGCGGACATGACGCCGTCGCTGGAGGTGCAGGACGCCGAGGGCAACAGGCTCACCGTGGGCATCTCCTTCGGCGGCAATCTCGACGACGACTGCGATCTGCAGCTGTTCGACCAGGCCGAGCCCGGCGCGACGGCCTCCACTTGCGACGTGGTGTTCACCGACGGTGAGCCGCCGGCCCGGGTGGCCTGGGAGGGCGACGACAAGGCCGACGGGGACGACAACCCCTACGAGGACGCCCCGGTGGTGTGGGTCAACGAGGGCTGAGCCCCGCTGAGTGCCCCCCGGCCGGGAGGGGGTTCGGAACCAGGCCGAGGACCGGCTCGTACAGGGCGTGGTCGGTCTCGGCGCGGATCCACAGCTCCTCCGGCACGGCGACGGCCCGCTCGCCGCGGTAGGAGACCTCGGCCTCCAGCACCACCAGCTGGTAGCCCTGCTGGATGACGTCCTCGCCTTTCGCCAGGGGCACCGCGGGGTCGAGCTCGATGCCGGTGGCGTGCACGCTGATGGTGCCGCCATCCAGAGTGGGCCAGGTGAAGGTGTGCTCCCCGACCAGACGAGCCCCCGATATCGCATTGCGACCTGCGATCTTCGGGGGCTCGTCGGCGCGCGCGGGCTCAGACGCGCGGCTTCGTGAACAGGTACCACTGGCCGTCGTGCGGATCGGACGTCGGCCCGCGCTGGGCGATCGCGTGCCAGGTGCCGTTGCCGCCCTCGGGCGCCCCGGTGACCGTGCAGGTGGCGGTGACGCCGCCCTCGGCCATCTCGCAGGTGGCGGCCATGTCGGGGTCGGGCGCGCCGTCGGACGCGATCGCGAAGTTGACGGAGCCCACCAGTGCATCGGCCACTTCCTCCCCGGAGATCTCGGCGGGGACGGGGGTCGAGACCTTGCCGAATCCGATCTCGACCTCGGTGGACACGGAGAAGTCCGTGGGACCTGCCGCATCGGCGTACATCAGCAGGGCCGGGTTCCCGAACCCTGCCGAGACCACCCGCACGGTGAGCTCGAGCTGGTTGCCGGTGGGCTCGGCCCGCTCGTCGTGCTCGGTGATGGTGCAGGTGGCCGCGTCGCCGCCGATCACGGCCTCGCCCTGGCAGGAGCCCCCGTTGGAGCCGATGAACTCGGTCCTCTCGAGCTCCCCGGCGCTCATCCGGCCGCGCTCCCCGAGTTCCTGGTAGAGGTTCTGGTACACGAAGTAGGAGACTCCGTCGGTCTCCGGCATCTGCTCGGCGCTCACGGTGCCGGCCCAGTCGGCGGGGGCTGACCCCTTCGGGTCGCTCGTCTCGTCCGAGGGCTGCTCATCGGTGGCCCCGGTCGATGTCTCCGTGGTCTCCTCACCTGGCTCGGTGGGATCCTCGGCGGGCTCTGCTGGCCCCTGCGCTGCCGGGGCGTCGTCGCCCCGGGGCGCTCCGGCGGGCTCCTCGACGCCATCGGTGCAGGCGATCAGCAGGGCGCCGGCGGCGACGACGGAGAACGCGCTTGCGCTGAGGCGTGCGACGGAGCGGCGGTGGATGGTGCTGTGCATGGTGGTTCGGTCCCCCCGGGATCAGGCCGTCCGTCAGCCCATCGCTGCGAGGTCCGGCCAGGGCTCAGACTTGACTCTGGCCATGCCGAAACTTTACGAAGTCTTTACCTTTATGGGTAGGGGTGACACATCACGGATCGGTCACGGATGTGAGCGGCGACGGGGCTTCAGACGCTCGCACCTTGAGAACCCAGCTCCCACCCACCGATGAGCGCTCCTCGTACCAGGACCCGATCCCCTTCGGAAGGGTAGAACCGCATGGTGCGTCCGGTTCCGGAAGCAGGGAGAAGCTCTAGGATCCCGCCGTCGATCATCAAGGATGCCCCACCCCCGTCATGCGCGAGGAGCTCGGTGAGCGTGCCGTCCGCAGACAGCAGGTCGACGGTGACGGGCCCCTCGACCTGGAACTCCGCACGGTACGGACCGGACAGCTCCATCCGGGACCGCCCGCCCCCTGCCTGATCGATCAGAAGAGGCGCGCCGCGAAGCGCGGTCAGCTCGGGAGGAAACCCGGTGACGAGTCGGTCCCCCTCCACGGAGAGCACGCGGGGGAAGGTGAGGCATCCTGCCCATCCCTGGGCATCGGTCTGCGCTTGTGTGCGCGACAGGGCCTCCCAGGACCAGCCCCACAGCAGCACTCGGTCCCGCTCCGCGTCCACCACTGCCTGGGGCGCATAGAAGTCCGGGCCCTCATCCACGCGCCCACCGCTGCGAGCGTGGAAGCGCGGGCACCCGCGACCGTCGGCCTCGAGCTCACCCAGCAGGTAGTTCACCTGGACAGTGGAGCGGGCCACCTCCTCGGGCCGGTACCAGAGCGAGAGCATCAGCACCCACTGCTGGCCCACCCGCACCAACTGGGGGCACTCCCACAGCTCGGCCGGGGCGTGCTCGGCCGCCACGGGATCATCCCCGCGCAGCAGTTCGCCCACGTACTCCCACTGCTCCAGATCATCACAGCTGAACAGCAGGATCACGGGAGTCACGCCGCTCTCACCCCGCACCCCGGCGCCCTGGATCGCCCAGCGCCGCCCCTCGAACTCGAACACGAACGGATCCCGCACCCCGATCAGGCCCGGGATCGGGGGCACCTCGGCGACCACGCGGCCCGGGTCCACGAGCTGTTCCAGGGCTCGGTCGGCCCGCGCCACCAGCACACGCGAGAAGGCGTTGTCACCCTGACCGTCGACCCCTGAGTACACCAGGGTCGGCACACCGGCCGGATCCATCCGCCGATCCAGGAGCCCCACACCGCTCCAGCAGCCGTCGGCATCGGCTTCGCCGTCCCGTGGAACGGGCCCCAGCGGCTCCGGGCGCCAATGCGCAAGGTCCGCCGAGGACATGTGTCCCCAGTGGATCCTCTCGTGACGGGCGGAATGGGGGTTGTACTGGAAATACACGTGCCAGCGACCGTCCACGCGCATGATGCCGTTGGGGTCGTTGATCCACCCCCGGGGGTGGGTGCGGTGCAGGGCGGGGAAGTGAAGGGCGCTGGTCAAGCCGGGAACTCCTGGTCGTCGAGGTTCGTGGGGAATGGTCACTTCGAGGCGCCTGCGGTGAGGCCCTCGCGCAGGTAGCGCTGGCCGAACAAGAACACCACCACGGCCGGGATCATCGAGAGGATCACGCCGGCCAGCACGATCGAGATCGAACCGGTGCCCAGGTTGCCCTGAAGGGTCACCAGGCCCAGCGGGAGGGTGTAGTTCTCCTCGGAGATCATGAAGATCAGCGGACGGAAGAACTCGTTCCAGCGGAAGTTGAACGCCAGTACCCCCACGATCGCCATTCCGGGCAGCGCGAGCGGCGCATAGATGGAGAAGAAGGTGCGCCAGGGGCTGGCACCGTCGATCGCGGCTGCCTCGCCCAGGTCCAGCGGCAGGCCCAGGAAGTACTGGCGCATCAGGAAGGTGCCGAAGGCGGTGGGGATGGCCGGGAGGATCAGCGCCAGCAGGGTATCCGACAGTCCCAGCCCGCGGATGATCATGAACACCGGCACGATGGTCACTGAACTCTTGACCATCCTGGGAAGTCTTCTTTGCAGAGTCTCCTCATCTGCGGCCCTCCGGATCCCTCCGGTGATTGCGGCCGACAGCGGCAGCGCCCCGCCTCAGCTCAGCCCGTAGTGCTCGAAGAAGTGACCGAAGGTGACTCTCTCCACCTGGTCGGCGTACTCGGGCCCGAGCAGTGCTTTCGGGGCGAGCGTGGAGCCGTCGGACCCGTTCGCGGTCACGTGGACCTCCCGGTTCCCCTCCCCCTCGTCCATCTCGAAGACGTACTCGGTGACCACGCGCCATGCAGGATCGAGGGCGTCGAGGAGCTCGTCCTCACCGGCATCGAAGTGGATGTCGCCCGAGAGGCCCGTGCGGAGCCCACCACCGCCGGTGCGGCCGATGTCGGAGCTGGTGACACCCGAGACAGCTTCCACCTCACTGTTCAGCCGCTCCTTCTCCGAGGGGCCGAGCCGGCCGCACCCTGCCAGGGCGGCGACGAGCCCCGAGAGCCCTCCTGCCATCACCGTCCGCCTCCTCATGCCTCGCCGCCCTTCGCAAGTCCGCGCACGGTGCGAGCCTAACCGGTGCGGGTCGTGACGTCGTGGCCGAGCCGCGGGGTGGGGACAACTCCCCATGGTCATCACGCATCGGGCTCTCTAGGCTCCAAGAGCACAGACCGCCTTCCTGAGGGGGACCCGATGGCTGTGTTCACCGCTTCTCTCGACAGCGCACTGGTGCGTGAGACGGCCGCACAGGCACGCGCCGACGGCGCGGACCTCAATCCGCTGTGGCAGACCATGATCATCGTGCCCGATGCCCCCTCCCCCGGAGCGGCCGAGCACGATCCTGAGCATGCGGCGCTCCTCCGGCGTGCTCTGACTGCACCGTGCGTCGCCGCGATCGCCGTGACCCCCGCCGACGGCCCGCGCACCGAGCTGCAGATCTCCGTCGATGCCGAGGGCGCCGTCGTCTGCGCCTGGCGAGGCGACGGAGCGGCTGGCTGGTCGCCGGTGGACGCGGAGGCGCTCCCCGAGATCGTCATATCGATGGCCCCTCCGGGATCCCGGCTGGCGGCCCCGGCGTCGATGACCACCCGCTCGAAGGCCACTCGTCTGCAGCTGAGCAGTGCACAGGTCGAGCAGATCCGCAGCGCCGTCGAGCACGGCGACACCGCCGACAGCGCCATCGCTGCGCTCCCGGATCTCGATCCGGGTCTGCGCGATGCGCTGACCAGCACGGGTGATCGGGCGAGCCTCGCGATCCATCTCATCCCGCCCGCCCCGGAGGAGAGCGTGACCCTCCTGCGCCGGTGGACCAGCGGGGAGCGGGGTCTCTACAGCGCCGACGGTCCGGCCGGCCCCCTCGCCGGGGTGCACCCGGTCGAGGACGGGGACTTCTTCGGCACCGTGATCCCGCTGCTGCAGGAGGGCACGCGGATCGCCCGGGCGCACTCGACGGCGGGAGGTGCGGCATGAGCGGCTTCCTGGGGATGGATCCGGGGCAGGCGCGCACCCACGCCGAGCACCTGCGCACCGAATCCCAGCGGGTCGAGGAGCTCCATGCCGAGATCGACGCGTTCGTGCAGGGCGTCGACTGGGTGGGACCGGACCGCGAGGGCTTCGTCCAGGAATGGGCCGGTCGGGTCGGTCCGCAGGTCAGCTCGCTGAGCGAGCGCCTCCAGGGGCTCGGCTTCGACCTGGAGGCGGAGGCCGACCAGCAGGATGCGGCCTCGGAGCCCGGCGGCGACGGCAGCGGTGACCCCGAGAGCCTGCTGCCCGAGGACGTCACCGACTTCCTGGACCGGCTCGACGAGGGCATCCGCGGGCTGCCCGAGGGGATCCAGCGGCTCATCCCGGACACGCCCTGGGCGGAGATGATCGC
Source organism: Brachybacterium sp. p3-SID957 (assembly GCF_025144775.1). Lineage (NCBI taxonomy): Bacteria > Bacillati > Actinomycetota > Actinomycetes > Micrococcales > Dermabacteraceae > Brachybacterium > Brachybacterium sp. p3-SID957. Next base: position 6,972 of record NZ_JALXKT010000035.1, read on the forward strand.
GGGTGGCGTCGTCGACCTCGCTGAATGGAGCGAAGGCGTCCTCGAGGGCGGCCGCGACGTCCTGAAGGGGCTGCCTGGGCCGCTGGGGGATCTGTTCGACGGTCTGCCCGATGGGGACATCGAGATCCTCGACGAGCGCTCCGAGATCGAGCTCGGGGAGGAGCCCCGTCACGTGCAGGACAGTGAGGCTGCCCAGAATCTCGCTGACCTCATCCTCGCGAACGACGAGACACGCAGCGAGATCCGCACCGAACCTCCCGGCGGGGAGTACAACGCTCAGGATTCCGCGCAGATCCGCATCCAGACGATCCAGGGCGCCGACGGCACCGAGCGGTACATCGTGCACGTGCCACCCACCCAGGGCGCGGACCTGTGGTCGAGCGAGGGCAGTCTCCCGGGGACCCTCGAGGGATGGAACGGGCAGGGCCAGCCCTTCGGCTGGGCCAACAACATCTACGCCATGGCGGGACGGGAGAATGCCGGGGCGAACGCCGTGACGGCCGCGATGGAGGAGGCCGGGATCCCCCCGGGCTCGGACGTCGCCTTCGTGGCGCACTCCCAGGGCGGTCTGGTCGCCGCGCAGTTGGCCGACGATCCCGCCTTCAACTCCTCCACCGGCGCCGCGGGCACCTACAACGTCACCGACATCTTCTCCGTCGGCTCCCCGGTGCAGACCTACACCCCGGCGCAGAGCTCCACCGATGTGGTCAACGTCCAGCACGTCCAGAACGAGGGGACCGACGGGGACTTCGTCCCCACGCTCGATCTCGAGGGGCGCTCCTTCCGTCATCCCGGCGGCAATCCGGCGGAGAACGTGCAGGACGTGCACATGCAGACTCCGCACGAGAACCCGGACTTCCCGCAGCCGGACGCGGCCCACAACGCGCATGAGTCGGTGCACCGCAGTCGCGACGGCTCCTACTCGGATACGTCCGGCTACTACGGCACTCTCACCCAGCATCCCGACCATCCGACCCTGGCGGACAAGGCGGATCGCATGGACGGTCTGTACATCGGCGAGGACGTCACACTCACCGAGGACGTGGTCATCGATGCCCGCCGGATCTGACGCGATCCGGCCCCCTCGGAGCGCTCAGATCAGACCGTAGTGCTCGAAGAAGTCTCCGAAGTGCACGGCCGCGTCCTGGTCGGCATACTCGGAGCCCAGCAGCTCTTTCGGCGCGACGGTGGAGCCATCTGCCCCGTGGGCGACCACCAGGACTCTGCGCATCTCGAACCCGTCGTCGAGCTCGAAGACGTACTCGGTCACCTCCCGCCACACTGGATCCAGGGCCTCCAGAAGCTGATCCTGCCCGACGTCGAAGTGGATGTCTCCGCGCAGGCTGGTGCGCATGGTCCCGCCGCCGCTGGTCTCCATCTCCGAGGAGGTCACATGCTCGAACTCCTCCACCGGGTCGTTCAACGAGTCCGTGCGCGACGGCAGCATGCGCCCGCAGCCCACAAGTGCGGCCACCATGCCCGCAAGCCCTCCAGCCATCAGCACTCGCCTCCGCATCCGCTCCGCCTCTCCTGATCCCCCGCTGCGATTGCTCCAGCATCGCAGATCCTGCCTGGTCCCTCACCGTCGTTGCGTCTCCCCGGTCCGCCCGCTGAGCTCCAGGCCCCGGCGTCCTGCGCGCTCAGCGCTCCGCGAGGTGCAGCGGCTCACCGGCGATGGCGCTCCTGCAGGGACGCGGCCTCAGCCCTCGAGGGTGATCAGCTGCTTCCCGCCGGGCGCGACGATCCGCACCTCGGGGCCGAAGGTCGCGTTCTGCACCTCGTGCGCGAATACGTCGGAGGAGACCATCGCGGCGAGGACGCCGGCGCCGCCCGCGCGGAAGAGGAACAGCTGCGTGGAGGACTGGTAGTACTTCCCAGTGAGCAGTTTCGTGCCGGCCGCCTCGTTGACGCGATCTGCGGGGGTGGCCTCCGGGAACACCATCAGCTCGTCGAACTCCACGTCGACCACGTCGGCGAGAGCACGCTCACCACCGCCCTCCCACAGAGGACCGATCGCGTCGTCGATCGCCTTTCCCGAGGTCAGCTCCATGACACCTTCTCCTTCATCCGCAGGTTGTGTGAGCCCGCATCCGGTCACCACGCTCATGGTGAGCAGGAGCGCCGCTCGCCGCGTCAGGGTCTTGGTCCCGACGTCCGTCCGTTGCATCAGCTGGTCTGCCTCTCCAGCGGATGGTCGGAGACGACCTGCGTGATCGCTGTCTGTCCTCGCGTCAAGGCGGTCGCGCAGCCGCGCACGGCCTCTGTGTCCTGTCCGAGAAAGTTCATACCCCGCCCCGTCACTCGAGTCGTCGTCTCTCGGCGCCGACGCTAGCCCGTGCTGACGGGGGAGGCGATGGGGAGCACTCCCCATCGCCTCCCGAGTCACGGAACTTCGACGATCACGCGAACGCGCTGGTCCCGGTGATCGACCGGCCGACGATCAGGGACTGCATCGTGTCGGTCCCCTCGTAGGTGTGCAGCGCCTCGATGTCGGCCATGTGGCGGATCACCTGGTTCTCCAGCAGGATCCCGCTGCCGCCGAGGAGGTCGCGGGCGTCGGCCGCGATGGCGCGGGCCGAGCGGGTGCAGAACACCTTGGCGAGCGAGGCCTGCTCGGGCCGCAGGCAACCGGCCGATTCCAGGTCCGCCAGGCGCCGGCAGTGCAGCTGCATGGAGGTGAGGGTGGCGAGCATGTCCGTCAGACGCACCTGGACGTGCTGGGCCTTGGCCAGAGGGCGTCCGAACTGCACGCGGGTGCGAGCGTGCTCGAGGGCGGCCTCGTAGCAGGCCACGGCGTGGCCGAGCGCTCCCCAGGCCACCCCGGCGCGGGTAGCGAACAGCACCCGGGACGTGTCCTTGAAGGAACGGGCCCCGGGCAGGCGCGCATCCAGCGGCACGCGCACGTCGGCCAGATGGATGTGGGCCTGGTGGATGGCGCGCAGGGACACTTTGCCGCGGATCACCTGCGCCTCGTAGCCGGGCAGGGACTGCTCGACCAGGAAGCCGGAGACCTGGCCGTGCAGGGCATCGTCGGAGGGGTCGTCCACCCGCGCCCACACCACGGTGAGGTGGCCGTCGGCCCCGTTGCCGATCCAGCGCTTCTGGCCGCTGATCACCCACTGCTCGCCGTCACGACGGGCGGTGGTCTCCAGGGACACGGAGTCGGAGCCGTGGTCGGGCTCGGTCAGGGCGAAGGCGGCGAAGGCCTGCCCGGTCACCACGGGCTCCACCCAGCGCTGCTTCTGCTCCTCGGAGCCCAGCAGCACGATCGAGCGCAGGGCGAGCCCGCCCTGGACGCCCACCATGGTGCCCACGGAGCCGTCCAGGCGGGACAGCTCCATGGTGACCAGGCCGGTGGCGAGGGGGCTGAGGCGGCGGTGGCCGGGGATGTCCATGCCGTCGGTGAACAGGTCCAGCTCGCCCAGGCGGGCGATGAGGTCGGTCGGGTACTCGCCGCGGTCCCAGCACTCGTCGATGCGGGGCAGCACCTCGGGGGCGAAGGAGCGGGCCACCCGCCAGGCCTCGAGATCCTCGCGGTCGACGTCCTGGAACAGGGCGTAGTGGTCGGCGGTGCGGGGAAGCAGGGCCTCGGCGGTGCTCGCCTCGGCGTCGGGCAGGGAGATCACGGGGCCGGGGCCGGCGGCGGTCTCCGCGGGGTCCGGGGCGTCAGGGGCATCGGCGATCTCGGTGGTGGTCATCAGTTCATCCTCTCGATGATCAGGGCCATGCCCTGTCCGCCTCCGACGCACAGGGTGGCCAGGCCCAGCTCGCCGTCTCGCGCGCGCAGGCCGTTGATCAGGGTCGTGGTCATGCGGGCGCCGGTGGAGCCCCAGGGATGGCCCAGCGCGATGGCGCCGCCGTGGACGTTGAGCCTGTCGTGGTCGATGCCGAGGTCCTCTGCCGCCGGGATCACCTGGGCGGCGAAGGCCTCGTTGAACTCGACCAGGTCGATGTCGTCGATGGTGAGGCCGGCCAGCGCCAGTGCGCGGCGGGTCGACTCCACCGGGCCCAGGCCCATGATCTCGGGGCTGAGGCCGGAGACGCCGGTGGCCAGGATGCGGGCCAGCGGGGTGATGCCGAGCTCCTCGGCGCGGTCTCGGTCCATCACCACCAGCGCGGCAGCCCCGTCGGAGAGCGGGCAGCAGTTGCCGGCGGTGACGGTGCCGTCGGGCCGGAACACGGGGTCGAGCCCCGCCACGGCCTCGAGGGTGACCCCGGGGCGCGGGGAGTCGTCCGTGGTGATCTGGGTGCCGTCGGGGGTGGTGACGGGGGTGATGTCGAGGTCGAAGAATCCTGCCTCGCGGGCGGCCTCGGCACGGTTCTGGGAGCGCACTGCGTACTCGTCCTGCGTCTGGCGGCTGATGCCGCGCAGCTCGGCGACGTTCTCGGCGGTCTGGCCCATCAGGATGTACGGGTCGGGCAGCTCGCCGTCCTCGCGCGGGTCGTGCCAGGGGGCGGGGATCTGGCGGGTGGCGCGGCGCTCGGTGCGCTCCCAGGCCTGCTGGTACATCGGGTCGCGCAGCTCGTCGTCGATGAACTTCCCGGGCACCATGGTCAGCGACTCGACGCCGGCGGAGACCACGGCCCTGGCCTCGCCGGAGAGCACGGCGTGGAAGGCGTTGCGGGTGGTCTGGATGCTGGAGGCGCAGAAGCGGTTGACGGTGCTGCCGGGAACGGTGTCCAGGCCCAGGCGCACCGCGACGATGCGGGCCAGGTTGGCGCCCTGGATCCCCTCGGGCAGGCCCACGCCCAGCTGCACGTCATCGAGGGTGGAGGGGTCCAGCTCGGGCACCTGGTCCAGGGCGGCGCGGACCATCTGGGCGGCGAGGTCGTCGGGGCGGACGTCCTTGAGCGAGCCCTTGCGGGCGCGGCCGATGGGGGAACGGGCGGCGGCGACGATGACAGCCTCGGGCACGGCTTCTCCTTCGATGTCGGTGCACGGCGTCAGTGCGGCGAGCTGCAGGGCGCGAAGAACGCGCGAACAACAGCAACAGGAGCGCCGCGACCGACTGTTCTTGATACTACGGGTTGCAGTTACTTTGTGGGAAGTCCAGGACTCGACCACTCCGGGCCGCACGCCGACGGCACCGGGCACAACGCCTACGATCAGGGAATGACCGCGCCCGGCTTCACCATCGACACCCCGCGCCTCGAGGACGCCCCGGCCATCGCCCGCGTGCACGTGGAGAGCTGGCGGGACGCCTACGCCCGTCTGCTGGAGGACCACGAGCACTGGTTCGGCGCCCCCGCCCTGGAGATCGCCCGGGCGATCAGGGAGGGTCTCGGCGCGCACCATCATGGGAAGGACTCACGGCCATGAACGCCCAGGACCCTTCCGCCCGCCTGGCCGCCGAGCGCATGCCGTACCGCACCGGTCGCCTCGCCGATGAGGCCGCCCCCGATCCCCTGGCCCTGTTCGACGCCTGGATGGCCGAGGCCTTCGAGCGGCGCGACAGCCACGGCGATCTGCCCGAGCCCACCGCCGTGGTGCTGTCCACCATCAGCACCGATGCCGACGACCGGGCCCGCCCCCGTTCGCGGACCGTGCTGCTGAAGGCCCGGGACCGGCGCGGCTTCGTGGTGTACACCAACCTCGACTCGGACAAGGGCCGTGAGGTCGCTGCCTCCCCCGTGGCGTCCCTGCTGCTGCCGTGGTTCCCGCTGCAGCGCCAGGTGCGGATCGAGGGGCAGGTCGAGCAGGTCGACGCGGAGGAGGCCGATGCCTACTTCGCCTCCCGTCCCCGGGGTTCGCAGATCGGCGCCTGGGCGTCCCGGCAGTCACGGCCCGTGGCCTCCCGTGAGGTGCTCGAGGAGCAGTACGCCGAGGCCGAGGCGCGGTTCGAGGGCGGGCAGGTGCCGAGGCCGAGGCACTGGGGCGGGCTGCGCATCGTGCCGGATCGCATCGAGTTCTGGCAGGGCCGGGAGAACCGTCTGCACGACAGGATCGTGTACCGCAGGCCGGGCGGGCCTGACGGCGGCGGCTGGCAGCGCGAGCGCCTCCAGCCCTGAGCAGGGCCGGAGGCGCGGGTGGCTCCCTGACGGCTCGGGGCGGCACCGCCGTCAGCCGCGCACGGGTCGCAGCAGGCGCATGGCGTTGACGATCACCAGCAGCACGCTGGCCTCGTGCACCAGCATCCCCAGGGACATGGTGACCCCTCCCAGCAGCACACCCAGCAGCAGCATCCCCACAGTGGCCAGGGCGATCACTATGTTCTGTCGCATCACCGCGACGGTGCGGCGGGCCAGTCGCAGCGACTGCGCCAGGGCCGGCAGCGAGTCCCGCATCAGCGCGATGTCGCTGGTCTCGATGGCCACCGCACTTCCGGCGGCCCCCATCGAGACGCCAATATCGGCCGAGGCCAGTGCGGGGGCGTCGTTGACTCCGTCGCCCACCATCGCCACGGTGCGGCCGCGCGCCTGCAGCGCCGCGATCTGATCGAGCTTGCCCTCGGGCAGCAGACCGGCGTGCACGGTGTCGATGCCCACCTCCGCGGCCACGGCCTGAGCCACGCGGGGCTGGTCGCCGGTGAGCATCACGACCTCGCGCACTCCTGCGCGGCGCAGGGCGGTGATCGCGTCGGCGGCCTCGGCCCGCGGGGTGTCGGCCAGTCCGATCACGCCCAGCACCGTCTCGTCGAGGGTGACGATCATCGGGGTGCGGCCGCGCCGCGCGGTCTCGTCGGCCAGGTCGATCGCCTCTCGCCGCTCGGAGCTGCCCCCGATGTCGGACTCGTGCAGCATCGCCTGGCTGCCCACGGTGATCGCATGGCCGCCGTGGCGGGCCAGCACACCGCGCCCCACCACAGCGTCGGCCTGTTCGGGGATCTGCCCCAGGTCCAGGCCCTCCGCACGGGCGGCCCAGACCACGGGGGCGGCCAGGGGGTGGTCGCTGGTGAGCTCGGCGCGGGCGGCCCACAGCAGCACCTCCTCGCGGGTGCGTCCCGGCAGTGGGAGCACGTCGGTGAGCACGGGCCGCCCGGTGGTGAGGGTGCCGGTCTTGTCCAGGGCCACGGTGTCGATCCGGGCGGAGGTCTCCAGGTGCTCGCCGCCCTTGATCAGCATGCCGTCGCGCGCACCGCGGCCGATGCCCGCCACGATCGCGACCGGGATGGAGATCACCAGCGCGCCGGGGCAGGAGATCACCAGCAGCGTGAGCGCCAGTTCGACATCCCCGGTGAGCACCCCGAACACCACGGACAGCACGATGATCGCCGGGGTGTACCAGCGGGCGAAGCGGTCCATGAAGGCCTGCGTGGGGGCCTTGGCGTCCTGCGCCTCCTCCACCCGGCGGATGATGCGGGCCAGCGTGGTGTCCGCGCCGATGCCCTCGGCGAGCACGGTGAGCAGTCCACCGGTGGCGACGGTGCCGGCGTAGACGGGGTCCCCCTCGGACTTCTCGGCGGGAACGGACTCGCCGGTGATGCCGGCCTCGTCGATCGCGCCGCGGCCGGCCAGGACGTGCCCGTCCACGGGCACCCTGGTGCCGGGGCGCACCAGCACCTGCTCCCCCTGCCGCACCTCGGTGGCGGCGATGGTCTGCTCGGTGCCGTCCCGCAGCACCACGGCCTGCTCCGGGGCGGTGCTCACCAGGTCGGTGAGGGCCCGACGGGTGCGCTGCAGGGTGCCCTTCTCCAGGGCGTGGCCGATGGCGAACAGGGTGGTGACAGCCGCCGCCTCCCAGTACTCGCCGATCACGATCGCGCCGATGGTGGCGATGGAGACCAGCAGGTCGATGCCGACCACCCGGTGGCGCAGCGCCCTCACGGCGGCGATCAGGATCGGGGTGCCGCTCACCAGGGCCGCACCGACCATCAGCAGGCCGGCCGGCCCCGGCAGCACCGATCCGGTGGCCGGGGAGCCGGTCAGGGCGTCGAGCAGCCAGGACAGGCCGATCAGAACGGCGGCGATGCCGGGGCGCACCCAGGCGCGGACCGGGAGCAGCCCCTGCCCGCGACGCGCGGGCCTGCCCGTGGGCCCTGCGGGGCCGGGTAGCCGGCTGCCGCCGGGAGAATCCGGCGCGTAAGACCCTGCTGCGCGGGCGATGTCGGGATCGGGTCCCGCCGACGGGGCGCTGTCGAGGATGGGGCTGGGGCTGCTCATGATCGGTCCTTTCCCGGGGCGGGCGGCTCAGAAGGCGGAGGGGCGGGCGGTGTAGCCGGCGCGCTCGACGGCGTGCACCAGCTCGTCGACGCCGGTCACGGACGGGTCGTGGTTCACCTCGATGCGGGAGGAGGCGAAGTGGACGGTGGCGTCGGAGACGCCCGGCAGGGACCGAAGGGCCTTCTCGATCTTGGAGACGCAGGAGGGGCAGGAGAAGCCCTCGGCGCGCAGCACGGTACGAGTGGCAGCGGGGGCAGCAGTGGTGGTGTCGTCGGTGGTCATGGGGTTCCTTCCGGTCGGGTGAGCGGCCGTTCCGCTCATGACAGGAAACTTAGATCCGTCAGAACCGCAGTGCCTTGACGTCGGTCAAGCGCCGCTGCCGGGCCGCATGCCACAGTGATGCCATGGCCACCGATCCACCGAGCAGCGCAACTGCGGCGAGCGCCCCGCCGAGCAGCCCGCACCCGAGCAGCGTGTCCCCGCCGAGCCTGCCCGAGCCCGCCGGTGCACCCCGTGACACCTGCGTGGCGCGGGTGCCGATCTTCTCCCTGCTGAGCGCCGAGGACCAGCAGGCGGTGGCCTCCTTCGCCCACCCCGTGGACCTCGGGCGCGGGCAGCTGCTGTACCGGGCCGACGACCCGCTGCGACGCCTGTTCGTGGTGCACCGCGGGAGGCTGAAGCTGGTGCGCACCTCCGTCACTGGTCGCGAGCACCTGCTGCGCGTGGTGGGGCCCGGGGACGTGGTGGGCGAGCACACCTTCCTCACCGGGACCCGGCCGGACTTCGTGGTGCAGGCGCTCGAGCCCGCGCAGATGTGCGTGTTCGACCACCGCGACCTGGCCACGCTCGTACGGCGGTTCCCCGCGATCTCCGTGGCCATGCTGCGGTCGTTGAGCGATCGTCTGGTCGCGAGCGAGAACCGCCTCGCGCTGGCGGGGGCGGAGGTGCCGGTGCGGGTGGCGGAGTACCTGCTCGCCCTGCCCTCGCAGGCGGCGACGGCCGAGGGGCATCCGCTGGTGCGCTGGCCGCTGCCCAAGCGGGACGTGGCCGCCCTGCTGGGCACCACCCCGGAGTCGCTCTCCCGCGCCCTGGCCCGTCTGCGGGACGAGGGCCTGGTGATCCCGGCGGGGGAAGCGGTGGCGCTGCCGGACCTCGACGCACTGGAGGAGCGGGCGCGATACTGAGGGCGCCATCCGCACTCCCCGAAGGCAGCCACCCATGAGCACCTCCCCCGCCGGCTACTCGGGTCGCGCCGCCAATGCGGCGGTGTGCGCCTGCGCGGAGGACCCGGCGCCGTGGTTCCCGGTGGAGGAGGCCCTGTTCGAGGACCAGCCCGGCGCCGAGGGCCTCAGCAACGAGCGGCTCACCGAGATCGCCGTCGGTGCCGGGGCGAGTGAGGCGGCGGGCGACCCCCTCAGGACTGCCCCTCCTCGGGCGCCGGCAGCTCCAGGTCCTCCTCGCGGGGGATCGCGGCGTGCTCGCGCAGCACCTCGATGCGCACCACATCGATGTCCACCGGGCCCTCGATCCCCGAGACGGTGCCGTCGAAGCGCAGCTGCCACACGGCCCAGTCCTCAGGGGAGGGGCGCCCGCGGTCGGAGTAGAGCCAGTCGGGGCGGGAGTCCGCCACCGGCAGGCCGTAGTGGTCGCGCCATTCGCTGGAGGAGTAGATGACCATGCGCCTGCCCCAGGCCTTCTCCACCGCGTGCGTGAAGGCGTCGATCTCCGCCTGGGCGTCCACCGCTTCTGGTCGCTCCTCGCAGGCCCCGTCGAACTCGAGGTCCAGAGCGGGCGGCAGGGCGGTGTCGTCGGGCGGTGCGGCGGCCAGGAAGGAGGCGGCCTGCTCCGCGCCCGGGGAGCACAGCGTGAAGTAGTGGTAGGCGCCCACGGTGATCCCGGCGGCCCGTGCGCCGTCCCAGTTCAGGCGGAAGTGGGTGTCGGTGAAGCCGCTGCCCTCGGTGGCCTTGATGTAGGCGAACACGTAGCCGTCGTCGGCCACCTGCTCCCAGTCGATGTCGCGCTGGTAGCTGGAGACGTCGATTCCCATCGCCTCGTCCGCGGTCAGCTGGGTCTCCTCCGGCAGCTGGGTGAGGGCGGGGGCGCCGGCGGGGGTGCTGCCCACGGTCATGGCGGCATCGTCCGCGCGGTGCGGGCGGTCCCCGCCTCTCAGGTTCGCCACCAGGGCTGTGCAGCCGCCGATCACCAGCAGCAGCACGGCCACCAGGATGGCCACGGCGATGCGCTGGCGCCGACGGACCTGCTCACGGGTGAATCGGGGCACGCAGCGGACACTACCTGCCGCGGCCGTGAACGGTCGCGAAGGCACGCAGCAGGTGGGGCGGGTGATCCGCGGTGCGACGACCCAGCAGGGCGAAGATGTCCTCCATCTCATCGGGGTGGAAGTACCCGTGGTCGCGGTAGGCGCGGGCGCGCTCCATGACGGCGGGCACATCCATCTCGGGATGGAACTGGGTGGCGTACTGGCGGGTGCCCACGCGGAACATCTGCACCGGGCAGTGCTCGCCGGTGGCCAGCACGGTGGCATGGGAGGGCAGGGCGGTGACCGCCTCCTTGTGCCCCACCAGCCCGGTGAACACCTCGGGCAGGCCCGCCTCGATGACCACGGGGTCCTCGCGCCCGGCCTCGGTGAGCGTGATGGGCACGGCGCCCAGCGGCTCGCCGTGGGTGCGATCGATGGTGGCGCCCACGTGGCTGCCCAGGGTGCCGATGCCGTAGCAGGCGCCCAGGAAGGGAATGTCCTGCTCCATCACCTCATCGAGCACCGCGGCGAGCGCCCTCTCGGCTCGGATCTGCTGCGGGGACTTGGTCTCGGCCGGGTCGGAGACGGTGAAGGGACTGCCGCCAAGGTAGATGCCGGAGATCTCCTCGGCGCGGATCACCGGGGCGTCCTCACGCTCGATGCGCACCCAGCGCAGGTCGTCGTGGCCCAGACCGCTGAAGCGCTGGAAGGAGGCGGCCTCGGCCCGGGCGACGTCGTCCTCGGGACGGGTGGTCAGCAGCAGGAACGGTTTCACGCGAGAATGCTAGCGGCCCCCGTCGAAGGAGATGCACGTGACCGATGACCGCACCACCCCCAGGATCGACCGCTCCGCCGTCCAGGACGTGGCGGCGATGCTGCCCGGTTGGCTGGAGACCGTCCGGCACCTGCGGCGCCAGTCGGGGATCCAGGTGGCGATCTGGCACGAAGGCGAGCTGGTGTGCGAGGTGGCGGTCGGCCCTGCCGATGCGGAGCAGGGCATCGCACTGCTGCCCTCGCACCGGCTGCGGATCGCCTCGCACTCCAAGATGTTCGCGGCCCTGGCGGTGATGCGCCTTCTCGAGCAGGGCCGCTTGCGGCTGGACGACACCCTCGGCGAGCGGGTCCCGGAGCTGGCCTCCTCCCCCGTCGCCGATCGCAGCCTGCGCGACCTGCTCTCCCATGCGGCGGGCCTGTCCCGCGACTCGGCCGACTCCCGCTGGTGGCGCCTGGGAACCCCGTTCCCGGACCGCGCGCAGCTGCTGGAGATCGCCCGCACCGGGGCCGTGGTCACCGAGGCGGGCCTGCACCTGCAGTACTCCAACATCGGCTACGGGCTGCTGGGCCTGGTGGTCGAGGAGGTCACCGGCCAGGACTTCGCCGCCGCCGTCACCGCACTGGTGCTGGACCCGGTGGGCGTGGACGGCATCGGCCCGGACCTGCCTGCGCACGCCGTCGGCCCGGAGGATCCCTGCGGGTTCGCGCCCGGGCACTCCTCGCTGCTGCACGGTCCGCGCCGGATCATCGAGCAGATCCCCACCGGCGCGCTGGCGGCCGCCACCGGGTTCTGGGCCAGCGCCGGCGCGATCGCCACCTTCGCGGGCCGGGTGCTGACCGAGGGTGCCCTGCTGGATCCGAGCACGCTGCGGCAGATGCGCCGACGGGTGTGGACCCTGCGCGACGGCGGCCACTACGGGCTGGGCCTGCAGGAGGGCCGCCTGCACGGCTTCACGGTGATCGGGCACTCCGGCGGCTTCCCCACCGGGCTCTCCCGCACCTGGGTGGCCCCGGCGGAGCGCCTCGTGGTCAGCGTGATCGGCACCGCTGTGGATGCGCCCAGCTCGGAGATCGCCCACGGCGTGCTGGGACTGCTGGCCCTGGCCGCCGGCCGGCCCGCCCCGCACGCGGAGTCGTGGGAGGGGCCCGGGGCGCTCGGCGGCGCCTCCGACGGGCGGCCCCGACCCGCCGCGATCGAGGAGCAGCAGGCCGTGGCGATCGATGGCCGGGAGGTGACGGCGGCGCAGCTCGCCGATCTGGTCAGCGGCACCTACGACGCCGTGTGGGGACGGGCGCGGCTGGTGGTGCTGGGCGGGCGGCTGTTCGACCTGGACGACACCGCGACGGATCCTGCCGAGGACGCCCTCGAGCTGTGCGTGGCCGGGGTGCGGTCCGATCCCATCGAGCCGGACCGCACGGCGGTGGAGCTGGCCGCCTGGGGCGACACCGGGTACGGCACCTGGGCCGAGCCGATCCTGGCGCGGGTGCAGGCCGATGGCGAAGACCTCGCCTGCACGGGCCTGATCGAGACCGGTCAGCTGCTGGCACCGTCGGCGCAGTTCACCATGCCGGATCGGGTGCGGGCCCCGCGCTGATCAGCCCTTGGGGGCTCCCCCTCAGCCGCCGGCTCCCAGCAGACCGCGCAGGGCCCCCGTGAGGCCCTCGACCTCCACGGCCACGTCGGGCCTGCGGAAACGCTCGGGGGTGAGGCTGAAGCGCTGCTGTGTCTTGGCACGGCCGTTCTCCTCGACCACCAGCAGACCGTCCTCGCGGTACCCGCAGCTGCGGGAGACCCCGTAGGAGGCGCCGTTGCCCACCACGGCGCTGGTCTCTGCGCGCTGCGCGCCCAGGTGGTCGAACGCCAGCACCAGCACGGCCTGCCGCATGAGCGTCCCGTGGCCCTTGCCCTGCTCATCCAGGGTGAGCCAGGAGCCGGAGCCCACCACGCGCCGCACCGCGAAGTGCGAGGCGCCCAGGTCCTGCATGCCGATCAGCCGCTCCTGGTGGAAGATGCCGAAGGAGAGGTTCCAATCGGTCGGGCCGACCTTCGAGCGCAGCTGCCACTGGAACTGGACGGACCGCGTCACTCGTTCGTCGGGGTCCACGTCGTACCAGGGGAACACCTGGTCGGAGTCCATGTCGGCGAAGATCGGCCGGTGCAGCAGAGCGGCGTACTCCGGCAGATCCTCGTCCCGGAGGGGACGCAGGGTGAGGGGGCCGGCGGTGATGCGCAGCCCGGAGGGCGGATAGAGGTCGGGCAGAGGGTCGGCCAGCAGGCCGGGCAGGGCGGTCATCGCGCGATCCTAGCGTCGTGAGCCCGCCCGGCCGCTGGGGCCGGCTTGCAAGGCAGAGTCCCCCGGCTCCCACCGCGAGCGGCGGGACCGGGGGACTCGTGAGCCGGGGGTGTCAGCTGTTGAGCTCACCCTCGATGGTGCGGCCCTCGGGGGCGGTGGCGGTGTCCTGCCCGGAGGTCACCGAGGGCTGCGCGGAGCGCTCGGTGTGGGCCACGTTGATCTTGCGCGGCTTGGCCTCCTCGGCCATGGGGATGGTCAGGCGCAGCACGCCGTCGCTGTACTCCGCCTCGATGCGGTCCAGGGAGACCCGGCTGCCCAGGGTGAGCTGGCGGGCGAAGGTCCCGGTGGGGCGCTCACGGGTGAGCCAGGAGCGCCCCGCGTCGTTCGAGACCGAGGCCTTGCGCTCGGCGCGCACCGTGAGGGTGCGGTCCTCGACGTCGACGTCCACGCTGGCCGGGTCCACGCCGGGCAGGTCGATCTCGGCGACGAAGCGGTCGTCCTCGCGGTACAGATCCATCGGCATGCCGACCGAGGCCGGGGTGCGGGTGAGATCCGAGAAGAAGCGGTCCACTTCCGGGAAGGGGGTGAAGCTGCGAGCCATGGTGTGCCTCCTGCGGTATCGGTGTGCGGTCGAGCAGGGGCCGTAGCTCCTCCTGCTCTCGGCAGGGTCAACGCGGTGCGCTCCCTCCCTATTCCAAAGTTGAGCCGACTGCGCTCACGTGAGCTGGATCACGCCAAAGGCTTTGGGAGCGGAGAGTCCCAGCATGGCGCAGATGGGCCGCCGTGTCTGCCCGTCGCGGGTGGACTCTGGGCGACTGCCCGCCCTCCGCCTCCCCCGCGCCGTGTCGTGCCGTCTCGCCGTGCCGTCCCGACCCGCCGTGCAGTGCCGTGCCGTCTCGCCGTGCCGCGCCTCCCCGATTTGCGGCCGTGAGGCTCCTACCGTGGATCCATGACCGTCGACGTGCTGCTGACCGGCTTCGCCCCCTTCGACGGGGCCGACATCAACGAGTCCTGGCAAGCCGTCCAGGCCGCCGCCGCGCAGCTGCGCGCGGACGGCATCGAGGCGGCGCAGCTGGAGCTGCCGGTCGAGTTCGACGCCGCCGGGGACCTGCTGGAGGCGGCCGTGCTCGAGCACCGTCCCGGCCTGGTGGTGGCCACGGGCCTGGCGGCCGGACGCCGCGCCGTCACTCCGGAGCGGGTGGCGATCAACGTGCGCGACGCACGCATCCCGGACAACGCCGGCGACCGCCCCGTCGATGAGCCCGTGGTGCCGGGCGGTCCCGTCGGCCATTTCAGCACCCTGCCCATCAAGGCGATCGTGGCCGCCCTGGCCCAGGAGCCCGCGATCCCGGCGGCGGTCTCACAGACGGCCGGCACCTACGTGTGCAACGACGTGTTCTACCGCCTGCTGCACCTGCTGGCCACCGACCCCAGCCTGGCCGGCATGCGGGGCGGCTTCGTGCATCTGCCGGCAGCCGCGGACATGCCGGTGGAGGACTCCGCCCGGGCGCTCGTGCGGGCCGTCCGCACCTGTCTGGCGACCCCGGAGGACGTGGTGCTCACCGGCGGCGCCGAGCACTGACCGCCCCGGTACCGGTGCACTGCACACGGCACCCGGCCCACGGCTCGCGGCGCCAGCGGAGAGTTATCCACAGGGTTCTCCACATCTGGGGATGAATCACAAGGATGTAGTTTCCCAGGTCCCGTGGCGCAGGTCCCCGTGCTTCACGGAGTGCCGCCCGCATCTCGCGGCCCTCGACGGTCTCCAGCGATCCACAACGCGACGCCGGTTGTCCACAGCAAGACCGTGAAATCCCCCGCGCACCCCGGTTCATCCACAATCCTGTCCACAGCTGGGGATAGTCACACCGGTGTCATTCGGCGGTGCCCTGCGCGAATGTTCTGCAGGGCACTCTCGTACAGCAGGCCGTGGCCCGCTCAGAAGTAGGGGACGGTGAGCGCCTTCAGCACCACCGCCACCGCGCACGCCAGCACCGCACCGGCGATCAGGGCCCCGTGGATCAGGGCGGAGCGCCGGGCGAGGGCCTGGCGGTCGGTGCCGTGCGTGGCCTTGGGCCGCAGCGCGAACATGGCCGCGACCAGGGCCGTGCCCACCAGCAGCCCGCCCAGGTGGCCCTGCCAGGAGATGTTCGGGACAGTGAAGGTGATCAGCAGGTTCAGGCCGATCAGCACCAGGATCTGGGCGCTCTGGCCACCCAGGCGGCGGTTGACGATGAACATGCTGCCGAACAGTCCGAACACTCCGCCGCTGGCACCCAGGGTGGCGGTGGTCCACTCCAGGGTCATCGGGTTCGCGAGCACGTACACCGCGGTGTGGCCGCCGAGGACGGAGGCCAGGAACACCCCGGCGTAGCGGGTGTGGCCCAGGGTCTGCTCGAGGTACTGCCCCACCACCCACAGCGCCCACATGTTCAGCGCCAGGTGCATCACCCCGCCGTGCAGGAACCCGGCGGTGAGGAAGGTCCACGGCATCGCCAGCGCTCGGAACGGCGCGAAGATCCCCCACTGGGTGACGATGTGCGGGGCCAGCGCCTGCCCCAGGAAGGCCAGCACGCACAGGCCCATCAGGGTGTAGGTGACGTACGGGGTGCGGCGCCCCGCCGACGCCCCCATCGCGTTGCGGGGGCGGGTGCCGGCCTGCTGGCGGGCGATGTCCCTCTCGCAGTCCACGCACAGCACGCCCACCTGGGTGGGGCGCTGGCATTGCGGGCAGGCGGGACGCTCGCAGCGCTTGCAGCGCACGTAGCTGACGGTGTCCGGATGGCGGGGGCAGACGGGCTGGCCCTGCGGGTCCGGGACGTCCTGTGCGCTGTAGCCGTAGGTGGGGCGGTTCATGGGGTCATTCCTACACGACCGCCCTGGACCGGGCGCCCCGCCCGCGGTGGGCGCTCACACGACCGTGTACGGGAACGCCTGGAACAGCTTCTCGAATCGGCGCTTCTGGGCGGGGGTGACCTCCGCGAGCTCCTTCAGGTCCAGGCGCCGCTTCCCGGCCGCGCCGGTGCGGCCCCACGTGCCCACCAGCGCGCCGCGCCGCAGGGCAGCGCGCTTGAACACCCCGTTGTTGCCCGGCACCAGCGCGCGGTGCTGCTCCTCGTCCATCAGGTAGAGCCGGTCGCGGTAGCCCAGCACCAGCTCGTCGAAGCCGGGCAGCAGCAGCTCGGCCATGGTCTCCTTCTCGTGCTTGGCGTACTCCTCCAGCAGGCCGGGCCGGAACCACAGCTTCTCCCCGTCGCCGCCGGTGGCCCGGCCGGGCTGGGAGTGCAGGACGCCCTTCGCGTCGGCGAAGCCGTGCTCGAGCTGGTCGCCCACCTGCCCCAGGGCCTGGTCGATGCGCCTCATCGGCAGCTTGGACCACCAGGCGAGGTCCCGGACGGTCGCAGGACCGTGGCTGGTGAAGTAGCGCAGGGCCAGCTCGGCGATGGCGGCGGTCTCGTCCCCGCCGAAGGTGCCCTCGAGATCGGATCCGTGGGGCAGCCACCGCTCGGCCAGCACCACGGCGGTCTCCCCCTCGTCGCGCCAGGGGCCGTAGGCGGCCACCCCGGTCGAGAGGAAGTGGGTGAGCATGTGGTAGCCGCGACCGTCGTCGGTGGCCAGGCCCGCCCCCTGCCAGGCCGCCATCAGCTCCCCGCGCAGCACGCCCCGGCCCACGCCCGGGTCCGACTGCTCAGCCGCGAGCTCCTCGAGCACCCGCCGGGCGGTGCCGAAGTGCTCCTCCTCCAGGCCCAGGCCGCTGCGGCGCTTGACGGCCGAGCGCACGGAGGCGCCCGCGCACAGCTCGGTGAGCCACGCGAGGGTGTCGGCGGCCACCGCGAACACGGTGCCGCGCATCGGGTAGCCGCGCACGATCAGTCCGCTGTCGAAGGCGGCGTACACGCGCGTGAGGTCACCGCCGGTGCGCAGCGCCAGGGAGGCCATCACGCCGGGCAGGTCCTGCCCCTGGTGGGCGCCGAAGGAGCGGGCCGCCTCCAGCGGGGTGCGGAAGCGGACCGGGCCCACCAGGCCCTGCGCGAGGATGCGGGCTCCGGCCAGGTGTCGCTGCGTCATGCTCGGAGGCTATCGGCCTGCGGCCGCGGTGGGGAGGGCCGGGCCGGGTCGATCGGTCGGAAGCGGGACGGGGCATGACGGCAGCGCCCCGCCGCGGAGCTGGTGCTCCGGGCGGGGCGTCACGTCGCGCCGACGGGCGCGCGGTCAGTGCGGGATCAGGGTGCGCTCAGCGCTCGACGGTGACCGACTCGATGACGACGTCCTCGAGGGGACGGTCGCGCATGTCGGTCTTGGTGGCGGCGATCTCGTCGACGACCTTCTTGGAGTCCTCGTCGGCCACGACACCGAACACGGTGTGCTTGCCCTGCAGGTGCGGGGTGGGGCCCACGGTGATGAAGAACTGGGAGCCGTTGGTGCCGGAGGGGCGGCCGGTGATGGCGTTCATGCGCTTGCCGGCGTTGGCCATGGCCAGCACGTAGGGCTCGTTGAAGTTCTTCTCCGAGATCTCGTCGTCGAAGGTGTAGCCGGGGCCGCCGGTGCCGGTGCCCAGCGGGTCACCGCCCTGGATCATGAACCCGGAGATCACGCGGTGGAAGATCACGCCGTCGTAGAAGGGGCGCGTGACCTTCTGACCGTTCTCGGGGTCGGAGAACTCGCGGGTCCCCTCGGCGAGGCCCACGAAGTTCTCGACGGTCTTCGGGGCGTGGTCGGGGTACAGCTCCAGGCGGATGTCCCCGTGGTTGGTGTGCAGAGTTGCGAACATGGCGTCATCCTCGCACACCGCCGTGGGAGGGCCAGGGGCCCGCGACGGCGGGCCGCGCACGTCCCTGCCGGCTCCCTGCCGATGCGTCACCGCCGGTCCGCACTCCGGTCGGACATACCGTTCGGCTGGGAACCGGGATGCGGGCACGCGTTAGAGTTGTGCCACACGGATCCGCCGCGTCCACCCGGATGCGGGGGTCCAGGGACCGCCGTCGGCCCGATCCGGCGGATACAGACCGAAAGGGGAATCCCTCATGGCGCTGACCACGAAGCGGGAGACCAAGAAGGCCAAGAAGCAGGCCAAGAAGACCGCAGCCGCTGCCGGCTCGACCCAGCAGCAGGCGGAGAAGGCCATCATCGAGCTGCAGAAGCTCGCCGCGACCATCGGACCGGTCGTGTCCGAGGGCGCTCGCGAGGCCCGCAGCCGCGGCCGCGGCCTGGTGGACCAGGTGCGTCCGGCCGTCGAGGACAAGCTGCGTCACCAGGGCGACAAGATCGCCGGCCTCACCGCCGCCGTCGGCCCCTTCGCCGACAAGTTCATGCACGACCTGCAGGACGACTACTACCCGCGTGCCCGTCGCACCGCCAGCACCACGAACAACGTGCTGCGCGCGGCTGTGGACGCGGCCCGGGCGGAGCTGGACAAGGGCCAGGCGGACATCCGCGCCGCTGCGCTGACCCCCACCCCGCAGAAGAAGAACGGCGGCGCCGGCAAGGTGCTGCTGGTCCTGGGCCTGGCTGCCGCCGGTGCCGCCGCCGGGTACGTGGCCTGGCAGAAGACCCGCCCGGTGGAGGACCCGTGGGCTCCCCCGGCGGACTTCGCCCGTGCGCACTACCCCGCCTCGGCCTCCTCGGAGACCGACTCCTCGACCGTGTCCGACACCGTCGGCTCGGCCGATGCCGGTGACGTGGCCCAGTCCCTGAAGGGTGAGGACCGCAACTCCGACGTCGAGCCGACGACTGTCAAGGTCGACTCGGACCTCGAGGAGAGCAAGACCAACGGCGAGGTCGACGGCGAGAAGCGCGGCACCCACCGCGGCGACGCCTGAGACCACCCGCCTGACGTCGCGGCCCCGATCGCGGCCTGACCGGCGGGCCCCGGCCCGCACGCTTCGCTGAACGGCGCGGCGGCCCCCTCCACGGAGGGCGGTCGCCGCGCCGTCGTTCGCATCGCCGACTGAGCTCAGGACCCTCTGGGGGCCCGCTCAGGGCCGCCCGAGGGCTCGGAACTCCCAGCCGGCCTCGCGCCACTGCCGCGGCTCCAGCACGTTGCGGCCGTCGATGATCCGCGGCACCTCCACCAGTTCCCGCGTGCGGGCCGGGTCCAGCTCCTTGTACTGGCCCCACTCGGTCAGCAGCAGCACCAGTTCGGCGCCGCGCAGGGCCTGGTCGGTGTCCTGCTCGGTCTCCAGGCCGGGTGCCCGTCGGGCCGCACCGGCGAGCGCCTCCGGGTCGGTGATCCGCACCTGCGCCCCGGCCTCACGCAGCCGGCAGGCCACCTCCAGGGCCGGGGAGTCGCGCACGTCGTCGCTGTCGGGCTTGAACGCGGCTCCCAGCACGGTGATTCGTCGGCCCCGCAGCCCGCTGGTCGTCTCGGCCCCCAGCATCTCAGCGGCCAGCTCGACCACGCGGATGCGGCGGCGCCCGTTGATCGCGTCGACCTCGCGCAGGAAGGCGAGGGACTCCCCCACCCCCAGGTCCTCGGCGCTGGCCATGAAGGCGCGGATGTCCTTGGGCAGGCAGCCACCGCCGAAGCCCACGCCGGCCCGCAGGAACTTGGGGCCGATGCGGTCGTCCATGCCGATCGCGCGGGCCACGTCGGTGACGTCCGCACCGGTGGCCTCGCACATCTCGCTGATGGCGTTGATGAAGGAGATCTTGGTGGCCAGGAAGGCATTGGCGGAGGCCTTCACCAGCTCAGCGGCCTCGAACCCCATCACCAGGCGGGAGGTGCCGCGCTCCAGGATCTGCGCGTAGACCGCGTCGAGCCGGCCGACCGCGGCCTCGGTGGCCTCGTGGTCCTCGGGATCGGCCACCCCGTACACCAGGCGGTCGGGGGCCAGGGTGTCCTTGACGGCGAACCCCTCACGCAGGAACTCGGGGTTCCAGATCAGGTGCACGCCCTCGACCGCCCCCAGCTGCTCGGCGAGCGTGCGGGCGGTGCCGACCGGCACCGTGGACTTCCCCACCACCAGGGTGGGGGCGCCCCCGCGAGCGGGGAGCACCTCGCGCAGGGAGTCCACGGCGGCGCGCAGGTAGCGGAGGTCGGCGCCGTTGCCGTCGGTGCGCTGCGGGGTGCCCAGGCCCAGGAAGTGCACCTCGACATCGGCGAGGTCCGCGTAGTCGGTGGTGAAGCGCAGGCGGTCCGCCTGGAGGCCGCGACGCAGTATCTGCTCGAACCCGGGCTCGTGGAAGGGCGCGTGGCCGTCGTTCAGGGCGGCCACGCGATCGGCGTCGACGTCCAGGCCGATCACGTCATGGCCCAGCTCGGCCATGCTGGCGGCGTGGACGGCGCCCAGGTATCCGACGCCGATCACAGAGATCGTCGTGCTCATCGTGCACTGCTCCTTCCGAGGGGGGGGATGCGGCCAGCAGGGAGCGGGCCATCGCGAGCCTGGAGGGGCAGGGTCGCAGGGCCGGGCGACGGGAAAGTGTCGGGCCGGTGTCGCGGGGGTGTCAGGCCCTCTCGTGCAGCCAGGTGCGCGCACGCCGGCGCGCTCGAGCTGGGCGGTACCGAGGGTGGCGGTGGGCCGAGCTTCCTAGACTGGCGTGCATGCCCGACGCCCCCGCCCCGCCTCCGGAACAGCGCTCCATGCCGACGGCTGCGCCCTTGGCCCCCCACCCCGCCGGCGCCGGCCGCTACGCCCCCTCCCCCTCCGGGGACCTGCACCTGGGGAACCTGCGCACCGCGATCCTGGCCTGGGCCCTGGCTCGCCGCACGCACCGTCGCTTCCACCTGCGCGTGGAGGACCTTGATCGGGTGAAGGAAGGCTCCGAGGCACGCCAGCTGGAGGACCTCGTGGCCCTCGGCATCGACTGGGACGGCGAGGTGGTGCGGCAGTCCGAGCGCGGCGAGGCGCACGAGGCGGCGATCGGGCAGCTTCAGGTCGCCGGTGCCGCGTACGAGTGCTACTGCACGCGCCGCGAGATCCTCGACGCGCCCAGCGCCCCGCACTCCCCTCCCGGCGCCTACCCCGGCACCTGCCGGGACCTCACGGACGATCAGCGCGAGACGGGCCGGGCGAAGATGCGCGAGCTGCGACGCGAACCGGCCCTGCGCCTGCGCGCCGAGGTGAACGAGTGGACCGTCACCGACCTGTGGGCCGGGCAGGTCACCGCCGTGGTGGACGATCTGGTGCTGCGCCGCGGCGACGGGGTGGTGGCCTACAACCTCGCCGTGGTGGTGGATGATGCCGCAGCCGGGGTGGACCAGGTGACCCGCGCCGATGATCTGCTCACCTCGGCCCCCCGCCAGGCCTACCTCGCGCACCTGCTGGGGCTGCCCGAGCCCACCTACGCGCACGTGCCGCTGGCCGTGAACACCGGCGGCGCCCGCCTTGCCAAGCGGGACGGCGCGGTGACGCTGCGCGACCGCCTGGCGCGGGGCGAGAGCGCGGCCGACGTGGTGGAGCGGATCGGTGACTCCCTGGGCCTTCCCGGCTGCCGCACCGCCGCGGACGTGCTGGAGCGGTGGGACCCGCAGAATCTGGTCCAAGAGCCGTGGGTGGTGGACCTCAAGGGCTGACGGGGCCCCACTCCGCCTCTTCCCACAACTCCGAGGCCCTCGCCCACGTCCGGCAGCAATGCGTCTCGCGCCACGGGACCTTCGTCTACCGCGCCACACCTACCACGGAGTAATACCGCAACTCGGTACACGTATGTATCGTTTCGGCTCATGATGCGAATCCTGCGCTTCTTCCTGGCCGTGCTGACGACGGCGGCACGTGGCCTGGCCACGGCATCGCGTTCAGCAGCCCGCGCTCTCGGCAAGGGCATCAGGGCCGTCGGCCGAGGCACCTCCGCCACAGCGCGCGGCGCAGCAGCCCTGCTGCCCCGGGAGTGGAAGAAGCCGATCGCAGCTGTGTTCGTGCTGGGTCTGGCGCTGGTGCCGGTGATCTACTCCGGCAACATGACATGGTCCTTCCGGGACCCCGCCCACAGTCTCGACCAGATCACCGCAGCCGTGGTGAACCAGGACCAGCAGGCGTCGTTCACCCCTGCCGGAGGTGAGCCCACCACCATCGACGTGGGGGCCGAGTTCACCAAATCCCTGCTCGAGATCGACGAGGAGACCGCCTTCCACTTCGTGGAGGTCTCTCCTGCCCAGGCCCACCGCGGCCTGGCGGACGGCACCTACGGCGCCACGGTGGAGATCCCCTCCGACTTCTCCTCGAACATCGCCGCCCTGGGCAGTGACCCGGAGCAAGCCGCCCAGGCTGCTCCGGCCATGCTCACCGTCACCACCAACGACGCCGTGAACTACGTCGGCGGCAACTTCACCAAGTCCGTCGGTCAGGCCCTGACCGACTCCTTGCGCTCCACGGTGCTGGAGCAGTACCTGGACGGCATCTACGTGGGCTTCACCTCCATCCACAGCGGGATCGCCGACGCCGCTGACGGCGCCACCGACCTGGCTGACGGTGCCGCGCAGCTCTCCGACGGCACCGGCGATCTGGTCAACGGCGCGGGAGAGCTGGTGGACGGCACCGGGCAGCTCTCCTCCGGCGCGGACGACCTCGCCGCCGGGACCTCAACCCTTCACGAGGGCGCCCTCGACCTAGTGGTAGGGCTGGATCAGCTCAGCGACGGTGCGGTCACCCTCCGTGACGGCACCGCCTCACTCAGCGCGGGCGCGGATCAGCTCAGCGGTGGCCTGGCGACCCTGGACCGCGCGGGCCAGCCGCTGCGCTCCGGGGCCCAGCAGCTCGCCGATGGCACGGGCCAGCTCGCCGATGGTGCCTCTTCCCTCGCCGACGGCGCTGATCAGGTCGCGGACGGCACCCGGCAGCTGGACGAGACCGTCCGCGCGGCACAGGACAGGGCCGAGGAGCTCGGAGTCACCACCGAGAGCGTGCAGGCCGTCAGTGACGACCTGATCGTCGCGATCGATGCCCTCCAGGACGCCGTGGACGCCCGGTTCGATGATCTGGACCAGTCTGTGGGGGGCGATGCGGGCACTCTCTCGTCCGCGGCGGCCGCTCTGGACGAGGATGCCAAGGCAGTTGACGCGGACGCGCAGGCCCTGGCCTCGGAGACGGCGGACAGGTCCGCTGATGCGACCACTCTGAAGGAGGGTGCCGCGAGCATCGGGGACGACGCCTCTGCCCTGGATACCGCCGTTCAGGACGCCAAGACCGCCACCGCGACCGCCGCCGACAGCGCTGCCGTGTCGTCATCGGGCACCCGGTCGTACACCGAGGCGGTGGACGAACTGGCCGCCGAGTACTGCAGCGGCCCGGAAGCACCCGCCGATGCAGGGTCCACCGATCCTGCGGACGCCGACCCGGCGAGCGACACCGCAGCGGAGCCGTCCGCTCCTTCGTCGGCCCCGAAACTGTGCGCGAAGCTGAAGGACATCACGGACACCTCACAGCAGGTGCGGGACGACGCCGAGGCCGCTTCTGCCGACGCCACCGCCGCCGATGACGCCACGGCCACTGCCTCCCAGCAGTCCACCTCGATCACTGAGACCGCCGCGGACATGACGGGGGCAGCGGACCGCACCGCCGCGTACCTGGACGGGCTGGCAGACACCACGTCCGCCATCGCCGACGCCACCTCCCGCATCTCCGACTCCACCGGGACCCTTGCCGACGACGCCTCTTCCCTGGACTCCGCACTGGCTTCCGCGCTCGAGCCCCCCTCGCCCGGCGACGGGCAGAGCAGCCCCACAGCGCGCGATCTGGCCGCGGAACTCACGGGGCAGGCCCGCGCGGCAGCCGAGTCGTTGCCGGGCACCTTGGACACCCTTCAGCGCGGCGCACAGGACATCCACCGCCTCGACGCCGGCGCCCAGCAGGTCGCCAGCGGTGCTGATCGTCTGGCCACCGCCTCCGGCACCGCGCGCGACGGCGCCAGCGAGCTGGCCGACGGCGTCGGCCGGTACACCGACGGGGTGAGCACCGCCCGCTCCGGCGCCGACGATCTGGCCTCGGGTGCGCGCGAACTCTATTCGGGTGCGGACCGCCTGGCCGACGGGGTCCGCACCGCTCAGGACGGCGCCCAGCAGCTGGCCGACGGCTCCGGTCGACTCGCTTCCGGCGCCGCCGAGCTCGCCGACGGCGCCGGCGCCGTGGACGACGGGGCTCGGGAGCTGTCCCAGGGAGCAGAGACCCTCAACGAAGGCGCCGGGGAGCTGGCCGACGGTTCCGCTGAACTGCGGGACGGTCTCGAGGACGCCAAGGACGAAGTGCCTTCGTACACCGACGAGCAGAGCTCCGCGATCGCCGCCACCGCTTCTGACCCGGTGCAGATGGACTTCGTTCGCGACCATGAGCTGACCCGCTTCGGTGAGGGCCTCGCCCCGCTGTTCCTCGCGATCAGCCTGTGGGTCGGTGCCATGGCGATCTTCCTGATGATGCCGCCGTTCTCCATGGAGGCAGCCGCCGCTGGAGCTGGCCCGGTGCGGCTGCTGGCAGGCGGTCTGCTCCCGGCCCTCGCCCTGGGCCTGGTGCAGTCCGCGATCGCGGTGGCGGTGCTGCACGGGCCGGTGGGCATCACCGTCACGGACCTGCCGCTGATGCTGGGCATGGCGGCACTGACCAGTGCGGTGTTCGTAGCGCTGAACCACGGCTTCGGGGCCCTGTTCGGGCCGGTCGGGAAGTTCGTGGCGCTGGTGCTCGTGGCCCTCCAGATCTCCGCAGCCGGCGGCACCTACCCCACCCCCACGCTGCCGGGCTTCTTCCGCGCCATCCACCCGTACCTGCCGATGACCCATGCCGTGGACGCCTTCCGCGGGGCGATCGGGGGCAGCTGGATCGATCCCGCGGACGACCTGACCTGGCTGGGTGCATGGATGGCCATCGGGGTGGCGCTGGGCCTGGCAGGCGCCGTCGTGCAGCGCCGACGGGCCATGGTGGAGGACCGCGAGCAGGCCGGAGGCGGACATTCGGACGATGGAGGCGCCGATCCAGCAGATGGCCGGTGAGCTGCGCCGCGGCTGCGCCCCGGAGCGGCGAGACCACTTCCGGTCAGCGGCCCAGCAGCTCCTCCACCCCGGTGCCAGGAAGGCTCGCGGTCACGGGGGTGCCCCAGGGATCGGTGACAGTGATCGAGCGGCCGTCGTCGGCGAACTCGAGGCCGGCGGCGCGTAGCCGGGCCGCGAGAGCGTCGAGGTCCTCGCGGGCCGGGAGGGTGAGGCCCACGTCGGCCAGACCCAGGGAGGCGGCACGGGGCCGGCGCCGCGACAGACCAGGTGGTCGCCGGTGCCGGCGAAGCGAGAGCGGGGGTCCTGCGCGGCGCGCAGCACGGTGCCGGCCAGGGACGCCTGGTCCTCGAACAGGAACGCGGTGTGGAACAGTCCCGCCTGGCGGGGGTCCACGGCAGGCAGTCCGGGGGTGGAGACCAGCCGCACGAAGGGGACGCCGCCACGGCCCAGCACCCGGTGCACCTCGCCCGTTGCGCGAGCGGTCTCCTCGAGCGGGCTGAGGGCCAGGGCGTTCTCGTAGTAGGAGCTCATGGTCTCCAGGTCGCCCACCCGCAGGGTGACGGCGTCCATGGAGAGATCCGCCGAGAGGTGCCGCTCATCGACCGCCGATGCGCCAGGCGTGGTGAGGGTGGAGGAGTCTGCGGGGTCCGGGGTCATGGGAGATTCTCGCCGGGCA
>NZ_JALXKT010000036.1:0-32802 GCF_025144775.1 Brachybacterium sp. p3-SID957
CAAAACCACCGCTCTCGCGGCCTAGAGGTTGACTCAGGGAACTCATCGGGCCTCCCGGGAGTGGAAGTGCTGCTGGGCGGAGGTGAGGCCCTCGAGGACCAGCGCCTCCACCGCATCGGCGGCATCGGAGATCAGCAGCTCGAGGGTGCGCCGCTCGGTGCTGGAGAAGGGTGCCAGGACGTGATCGGCGGTGTCGCGACTGCCCGGTGGACGGCCCACACCCACCCGGACCCGGAGGTAGTCCTTGGTGCCCAGTGCCTTGGAGATGTCGCGCAGGCCGTTGTGGCCGCCCTCCCCGCCGCCGCGCTTGAGGCGGATGGCGTCGAAGGGGATGTCCACCTCGTCGTGCACGACGACGACGCGCTCCGGGGGCACGTCGTAGTAGGCGGCCAGCGCCTTCACGGGGCCCCCGGAGACGTTCATGTAGGTGGTGGTCTTGGCCAGGACCACGCGCTCGTCGGCGCCGGGGATGCCCAGCCGCCCCTCGAGCACCACGGCCTGGGCGCGACGCGCCGCCCCGAAGCGCCCACCAGCGGCCTGCGCGATGTGGTCCACCACCATCTGGCCGACGTTGTGGCGGGTGGCGGCGTACTTCGGCCCGGGGTTGCCCAGGCCCACCACCAGGTGGGTGCCGCTGAGGCGATCGGCCGAGTTCATGCACAGCTCCTTGGGGCGATGAGCGATGGGCGGGGGATGCGGCGGAATGCGGCCGCTGGGCGATATGCGCACCAGAGCGGCATGCGCACCAGGGCGGTATGCGCGCGGAGGCAGCACAGGGCCCCCGCAACGGTACCGGGGCGCCGCGCTCATGCGCGACGCCCCGGCGGCGTGTGTGAGGAACCGAGCGCGCGCCCGGTCCGGGTCACTCCTCCTCGGAGGCCTCCTCGGACTCCTCGCCCTCGGCGCCCTCGGACTCCTCGCCCTCGGTGCCCTCGGCGTCCTCGTCCTCGGTCCCCTCTTCCTCGGCGCGCGGGATGGACACGGCCACGACCAGCAGCTCGGCGTCGGTGACCAGATCGGAGCCCGCGGGAAGGGTGACGTCGCCGGCGAAGAGCTGGTAGCCCTCCTCGGTGCCCTCGACGTCGACCTCGATCTGCTCCGGGACGTTCATCGCGTCGGCGGAGAGGGTGAGGGTCTGGGCGTCGACCACGGCGATGGCCGGCGGGACCGGCTCACCGGTCAGGACCACGGGGATGTCGACCTCGACCTTCTCGCCCCTGCGGACCACGATGAGGTCCAGGTGGGTGATCAGGCGCTTGAGCGGGTGGCGCTGGATGTCCTTGATCAGGGCCATCTTGGTCTCGCCACCGGGCAGGGCCAGCTCGATCAGGGCGTTGGGGTTGCGAGCCAGCAGCGCGGTCTCGTGACCGGGCAGGACCAGGTGGGTGGGATCCTCGCCGTGGCCGTACAGGACGGCGGGGATCTTGTCCTCGCGACGGATGCGGCGGGCGGCGCCCTTGCCGAACTCCTCGCGGAGCTCGATGTTCAGCTTCTCAGCCATGGGTTCTCCTCGGCGGTGGTGGGCCATCTCGGTTCTCGACGGCGAGAACGCGACGGCGCACGGACCGGCAGCCCAGGCATCCGCACCGCGTCGATCACGGAGCGGGCTGGCCCGCTCCCTCGCCGAAGTACCCGGTCACCCTATCCCGTCCTGACCGGCCATGGGAGATGGCCATGGGCCGCCGCCCTGCGATCTTGCTCACCGGGAACGGCGAAGCAGCGTAGAGGACGACACAGGCCAGCGGGAGACGACGGCGCAGGAGCACGGGCGACAACGGCACCGGCCCGCGGGAGACGACGGCGCAGGACCGCAGGAGGCAACGGCACAGGCCAGCGGGAGATAACTGCGCAGGCCCACGGGAGACGGCGGAAGCGGCGGAGCCGGGTGGCTCCACCGCTTCCTGGTGGTGTCGTCGCGCTGTGGCGATGCTCAGAGGATCACTTGCGCGAGAGCAGGTAGTCCAGGGAGTAGCGGCCGGGGCCGGTCAGGAACAGGGTCACGCCCGGGACGAAGTAGTACAGCGAGGACTCGAAGGCGATGCCGCCGTGCTCGCCGATCCACCCGCCGGGGATGTTGAACAGGACGATGATGAAGACGAACATCAGCGCCATCAGGAAGGCGCAGATGCGGGTCATCAGGCCGAAGGCGAGGCCGAAGCCCAGCAGCAGCTGGCCGGCCACGACCATGAAGCCGAACAGGGCGGGGGCGATGCTGCCGACGGGGGCCTCCGACATCATGCCGACGAAGCCGGAGTACCCGGTGGCCTTGGCCCAGCCGTGGAAGAAGAGGAGGAGCATCCCGAGACGAAGCACCAGCAGACCGGCGTCCTTCAGGGCCGGGTTCTCCATGAAGTCCAGGGTGATGAACCGGACCAGCGGGTTGCGGGAGCGGGTGGTGTCCGCGGTGGTGCGGGGGGTATCGGTGGCGACGGCGGGAGTAGACATGTCGTCCTCGTCCTTGCTGTGGGGAGTTATCGGGAGGTCAGAGGAGTCCTGCTGACACCGAGAATTCTTCCGGCCGAGATTTTGTCAGGAAGGGACAAACGTCCGTGCGGGAGCGCTTCTCGAGAAGGTGATCCATTGCACGTCGTCTCAGTCCGGATCGGGCACCAGCGAGTCCCGCTCGCAGCGCTGCACAGCGTGACACCCGAGAACGGCGCTGCCCAGTGCTCTCTCGCGGTACTACACGGTGCTCTCTCGCGGCGCCGCACGGCGCGACACGCGAGGGCGACGACGGCGAATCCCCCGATCTCCACCGGGGGCGGCGGGATTCGGGGGATTCGGCGTCGAGCCCGGCGGCGTGTCGTGCAGTGCCGTGGAGGCTCAGACCTCGCCGTCGAAGAGGCTGGTCACCGAGCCGTCGTCGAACACGGCGCGGATGGCGCGGGCGATCAGCGGGGCGATCGACAGCTGGGTGAGTCGGTCGAACTGCTTCTCCTCCGGGATCGGCAGGGTGTTGGTGCACACCACCTCCCGCACGGAGCTGTTCTTCAAGCGCTCCGTGGCGGGTGCGGAGAGGATGCCGTGGGTGGTGGCGATGACCACCGAGTCCGCACCGTGGCCCATCAGGGCATCGGCGGCCTGGACGATGGTGCCGCCGGTGTCGACCATGTCGTCCACCAGGATGCAGGTCTTCCCGGAGACCTCGCCGATCACGCGCTTGGCCACGGCCTGGTTGGGCCGGTTGATGTCGCGGGACTTGTGGATGAACGCCAGGCCCACGCCGCCCAGCTTCTTGGCCCACTGCTCGGCCACGCGGATGCGGCCGGCATCCGGGGAGACCACCACGACGTCCTCCTGGCCGTACTTGCCGGCCACGTAGTCGGCGAGGATCGGCAGGGCCATCAGGTGATCCACCGGACGGTCGAAGTACCCCTGCACCTGCGGGGCGTGCAGGTCCACGGAGATCATCCGGTCGATACCGGCGGTCTGGTACAGATCGGCCACCAGACGGGCGGAGATCGGCTCGCGGCCGCGGTGCTTCTTGTCCTGCCGGGCGTAGGGGAAGCTGGGGGCGATCGCGGTGATGCGCTTGGCGGAGGCCCGCTTGAGCGCATCGATCATGATCAGGTGCTCCATCAGCCACGTGTTGATGGGGGCGGGGTGGGACTGCAGAACGAACGCATCGGTGCCACGCACGGACTCGCCGTAGCGCACGTAGATCTCGCCGTTGGCGAAGTCCCAGGCATCCATCGGGAGCACCTCGACGCCGAGCTCCTCGGAGACCTGCTGGGCCAGTTCGGGGTGAGCCCGGCCGGTGGCGAGCACCAGACGCTTCTCTCCGGTGGTGACGATTCCGCTCATCGCTGCAGGTGCTCCTTGTTGTCGTCGGCGTCCGGCCCGGCGGTTGACTCGGCCCCGGGCCCGCTCTGGGCGGCCAGGGCCGCGCGTGCCGCGTCCTCGGCCGCCGTCCCGGCACGTCGTCTCAGGGTCCATCCTTCCACGTTCCGCTGCCCCACCGCGTTCACGGCCAGCGCCCCGGGCGGTACGTCCTTGCGCACCACGGTGCCCGCCCCGGTGGCCGCACCGTCCCCGATGGCGACGGGTGCGACGAGCACGCTGTCGGAGCCGACGCGCACGTGCTTGCCCACCGTGGTGCGGTGCTTCTTCTGGCCGTCGTAGTTGGCAAAGATCGTGGCGGCACCGATGTTGGTGCCCTCCCCGATCTCGGCATCACCGACGTAGCTCAGGTGCGGCACCTTGGCGTCCTCGCCGATCTGGGCGTTCTTGGTCTCCACGAACCCGCCGATCTTGCCGCGGGCACCCAGGGCGGTGCCGGGCCGCAGGTACGTGAAGGGGCCCACGGTGGCCTCCGGGCCGATCACGGCGAGCACGGAGTGGGTGCGCACCACCTCGGCGCGGGCACCCACCTCGGTGTCGCGCAGTGTGCAGTCGGGGCCGATCACGGCGTCCTCACCGATGTCGGTGGCGCCGTGCAGCTGCACGCCCGGCAGGATCACGGCATCGGTGCCGATGGAGACATCGGCGTCGATCCAGGTGGTGGAGGGGTCCACGATGGTGACCCCGGCCCGCATGTGGCGCTCCAGGATGCGGCGGTTCATCTCCGCGCCGAGCTGGGCGAGCTGCACGCGGTCGTTGGCGCCCTCGACCATCATGGCGTCCTCGGTGACCATGGCCCGTACGGTCCGGCCGTCGGAGCGCGCGATGCCCAGAACGTCGGTGAGGTACATCTCGCCTTGGGCGTTGTCGGTGCCGATGCGCCCCAGGGCATCCCGCAGCACCTGCAGGTCGAAGGCGTAGATGCCGGAGTTGATCTCGTCGATCCCGCGTTGGGACTCGGTGGCGTCCTTGTGCTCGACGATGCCGACCACCTCGGTGCCGTCGTCGCTGCGCAGGATGCGGCCGTACCCGGTGGGATCGGCCACTCGGGCGCTGAGCACGGTGACCGCGGCGCCGGCCTGCTCGTGCGCGGCGACCAGCTCGCGCAGGGTGCCGGCCTCCAGCAGCGGGACGTCCCCGTAGGTGACCAGGACCGTGCCGGAGGAGGCGCTGACCTTCTCCAGCCCGCACTGGACGGCGCGGCCCGTGCCGGGGATCTCGTCCTGATCGGCGATGGTGACCTCGGGCGCATGGTCGGCCAGGTGCTGGATCAGCCGCTCGCGCTCGTGGCGCACCACCACTACCAGCTCGGCGGGACCGGTCCCCTCGGCGGCGGTGATGGCGTGCCCCAGCAGGGACCGGCCACCGATCGGGTGCAGCACCTTGGGGGTGCGGGACTTCATGCGGGTCCCGGCCCCGGCGGCCAGGACGACGACTGCGGCGGGCGCGGAGGTTTCCACGTCGGCGGCTCCTCGGATCGACAACGGGTGTCTGGCCACCGCACTGCGCAGAACAGCGTCGATGGTCGTTCCGCCATCAGGACTCGAACCTGAAACATCAGAACCAAAATCTGAGGTGTTGCCGATTACACCATGGCGGATCCGCGCCCTCGGTGACCGCCGACGGGAAGCACCGCCACCGGCCGGGACGCGTGCCCGATCCTATCCGTGGGAGACTCCGGGCATGTCCCAGAAGGATGCACCACGGGCCCGTTCCGCCCGGATGACGGGCCGGGAGCGCCGCGAGCAGCTGGTGGCCGTGGGTCGTCGTCTCTTCGCCGAGAAGGGCTACGACGCCACCAGCGTGGAGGAGATCGCCGCGCGCGCGAAGGTGTCCAAGCCGCTCGTGTACGAGCACTTCGGGGGCAAGGAGGGGCTGTACGCGGTGGTGGTGGACCGCGAGATCGCCACCCTGCTGGCGGCGCTGGAGGAATCCCTGAAGGACCAGCGCATCCACCCCCGGCTGCTGATGGAGCAGGCGGCCATGGCGTTCCTGTCCTACATCGACGAGCACGAGGACGGCTTCCGGATCCTGGTGCGCGACTCCCCCGTCTCCCAGAGCGGGGGCACCTTCTCGGCCCTGCTGACGGATGTGGCCCGGCGCACCGAGCACATCCTGGTGGCCCAGTTCAAGCTGCGCGACTACCCCACGCGCGATGCGCCGCTGTACGCGCAGATGCTGGTGGGGATGGTGGCGTACACCGGGCAGTGGTGGCTGGAGACCCGCAGCCCCGCCAAGGAGGTGGTGGCCGCTCGCATGGTCAATCTCTCCTGGCACGGACTGCAGGCGCTCGAGAAGAAGCCGGAGCTCGGGCGGCGGCCCGCGGGCTGAGCAGGCGGCCCGCGGGCTGAGCAGGCGGCCC
Source organism: Brachybacterium sp. p3-SID957 (assembly GCF_025144775.1). Taxonomy (NCBI): domain Bacteria; kingdom Bacillati; phylum Actinomycetota; class Actinomycetes; order Micrococcales; family Dermabacteraceae; genus Brachybacterium; species Brachybacterium sp. p3-SID957. Next base: position 6,203 of record NZ_JALXKT010000036.1, read on the forward strand.
GCGGGCTGAGCAGGCGGCGCGCAGGCTGAGCAGGCGGCGCGCGGGCTGAGCAGGCTGCGCGCCTGGGGCCGCCGCAGGGCAGCTCATCGAGCACTGCGGCACGCACGAGTCGGCCCCTCTAGACTCGGTCCATGACCTCCTCGTCCTCCCCCGCCCCCGATGCCGGTCGTGACGAGGTCGATCGCATCATCGCGGGCTGGCGCCGGGCGCGCGCGGATCTCGACACCGCTCCCCTGGGCGTGTTCTCGCGCATCTCCCGGCTGGCACGCCTGCTGGAGGCGGCGCGCCGCGAGGCGTTCTCCGGGGCCGGGCTGGAGGGCTGGGAGTTCGACATGCTCTCGGCGCTGCGGCGCAGCGGGGAGGATGCGCTGTCCCCCGGGGCGCTGGCCCAGCAGACCCTGGTCACCAGCGGCACCATGACCACCCGGCTCGACAAGCTCAGCGCCCGCGGGCTGGTGAGCCGCTCACGCAGCCCGCACGACGGCCGCGCGGTGGAGGTGCGACTGCTGCCCGAGGGCATCACCCGCATCGACGCCGCCATGGAGCGCCTGCTGACGGCGGAGGACTCCCTGCTGGAGCCCCTGGACGCCCAGGAGCGCGAGGTGCTGGCCTCGATGCTGCGCACCCTGGCCCTCGGCTTCGAACCTGCGGACGAGGACGGGGCCTGATCCGCACCTCCCGACGCCCGGGGCGCTGCATCCCTGATGGCCCGCCCCGCAGCGACCGCCCCTCCATCCGATCACCACGAACGCCCCCACGAAAGAAGCTCCTGCATGGCCCACCTGCTCGGCGCCCAGTCCCTCCACGTCGCCCTGCCCGACCGCGTGCTGCTGGACTCCATCACCCTGGGCATCGACGCGGGCGACCGGATCGGCGTGGTGGGTCGCAACGGGGACGGCAAGTCGACCCTGCTGCGGCTGCTGGCCCGACAGACCGAACCCCATGCGGGCCGTGTCACGGTGCGGGGCGGCATCCGGGTGGGAGTGCTCGATCAGCGCGACGAGGCCACCGCCGGTGCCACCGTGCGCGAGCGCGTGGTGGGCGATCGGCCCGAGCACGAATGGGCCTCCGACCCGCGGATCCGCGACGTGCTGGGCGGCCTGCTGGGAGGCATCGACCTGGAGGAGCAGCTGACCTCCCTCTCGGGCGGCCAGCTGCGGCGAGTGCACCTGGCCGCCCTGCTGGTGGGCGACTGGGACGTGCTGCTGCTGGATGAGCCCACCAACCATCTTGATGTGGAGGGCATCGCGTGGCTCGCCCAGCACCTGCGTGGACGCTGGCCCCGCGGTACGGGGGGCCTGGTGGTCATCACCCACGACCGCTGGTTCCTCGACGAGGTGTGCACCCGCATGTGGGAGGTGCACGACGGGGTGGTGGAGCCCTTCGAGGGCGGGTACGCCGCCTACGTTCTGCAGCGCGTGGAGCGCGACCGCCAGGCCGCCGCCGTCGAGGCCAAGCGACAGAACCTGATGCGCAAGGAGCTGGCGTGGCTACGGCGCGGCGCACCGGCGCGCACCTCCAAGCCCAAGTTCCGCATCGACGCCGCCAATGAGCTGATCGCCGGAGAACCCCCGGTGCGCGACACCGTGGAGCTGACCCGCCTGGCCACCTCACGCCTGGGTCGTGACGTTCTGGACCTGCTGGACGTGGACGCCGGCTACGACGGCACCCCGGTGCTCCAGGACGTCACCGTGCACATCGGTCCCGCCGACCGCATCGGTGTGCTCGGCCCCAACGGAGCCGGCAAGTCGACCCTGCTGGCCCTGATCACCGGGGACCTGGAGCCGATGGCCGGTCGCGTCAAGCGCGGGAAGACGGTGACCGTCAGGCAGGTCTCCCAGCGCCTGACCGGTCTGGAAGAGCTGGGCGAGCAGAGGATCAGCGACGTCGTGGGCCGCTACCGCACCAGCTACACGGCGGGGAAGGACGAGGTGAGCCCCGGCCAGCTCCTGGAGCGCCTGGGCTTCACCGCTGCCCATCAGAAGGTGCAGGTCAAGGAGCTCAGCGGCGGGCAGCAGCGGCGGCTGGACCTGCTGCTGACCCTGCTGGAGGAGCCCAACGTGCTGGTCCTGGACGAGCCCACCAACGACATGGACACCGACATGCTGGCGGCGATGGAGGACCTGCTGGACACCTGGTCCGGTCCGCTGATCGTGGTCTCCCACGACCGCTACCTGCTCGAGCGCGTCACCGACTCCCAGTACGCGGTGCTCGAGGGCACGGTTCGCCACCTCCCCGGCGGTGTCGACCAGTACCTGCGGGTGCGGGCCGAGTCCGAGCGGACAGCCGCGTCGGGAGCACGTCCCGGTGCCGCTGCGGGGGCACCGGGCATCGGCGCTCCCGGTGCTACCGGGTCCGGGGCGGGCGGTGCGGAGGCCGCCGGTGCGGGCACGGGCGGCCTGACCGGTGCGGAGCGCCGCAGCGCGGAGAAGGAGATGGGCTCGCTGGAGCGGAAGGTCGCGAAGCTGCGCAAGGAAGCCGAGGCGGCACGGCAGGCGATGGCCGAGGTGGACCCCTCCGACTACCAGGAGTTGGCGCGGCGGATGGAGAAGGTGCGCGCCGCGGACGCAGAGGCCGACGAGCTCGAGGAGCGCTGGCTGGAGCTGTCCCTCGAGCTCGAGAGCTGAGAGCCGCCCGGGCGCTGACGCCCGCTCAGTCGACCGCGACGATCCTTGCGCCGTACGGGCTGCTGCGGGTGAGGGTGCACTCCAGGTCGCCGCGGTCCTCCCTCACGCGGGCGGAGAGCTCCTCCCCGTGCTGCGCATCGCGCACCAGGGCGGCCAGCGTGGGGCCGGAGCCCGAGACGATCGCGCCCAGGGCACCGTGCTCGCGCAGCGCGCTCAGGATCTCCTGCAGGTCGGGCCGCAGATGGACCGCGGGCTCGTGCAGTTCGTTGGCCAGGCTGCGTGCGATCGCCTCCCGGTCCCCGGCGGCCAGCGCCGCGAGCTGGTGCTGGTCCGCCCGGGGAGTTCGGGGAGGCTGGGCATCGGCCTGTGCGGCAAGGGCGTCGAAGGCGCGGAACACCTCGGGGGTGGCCAGGTGCCCGCCCGGTGCGCACAGCAGCCAGGTGAGCGGTGCCGGTGCCGGCACCCGCTGCAGCTGGTCGCCGTTGCCGGTGCCCAGCGCGGTGCCCCCGAGGACGGCGAAGGGCACGTCCGCGCCAAGTCCGGCCCCCAGCAGCATCAGCTCCCGGTCGCTCAGCCCCAGCCGCCACAGCCGGTTCAGGGCCACCAGCGCTGCGGCCGCGTCGGCCGATCCGCCGCCCATACCGCCGGCGACGGGGACCCGCTTGGTGATGTGCAGGGCCGCTCCCTGCGTCGTGCCCGTCTCGGCGCGCAGCAGAGCGGCCGCGCGCAGGGCCAGGTTGGTGGCGTCAACAGGCACGTCCCCGCGCACCCGGGAGTCGACCGTGAGGGTGAGGGCGCCGGGATCCTGGGGCAGGCGGGCCTCGACGGTCTCCAGCAGGTCGACGGCCTGGAACACGGTGGCCAGGGCGTGGTAGCCGCGCTCATCGGCGGCGCCCACGCGCAGGGAGAGGTTGATCTTGCCGGGCGCGGTGGCGACCACCCGCTGCGGTGCCCCGCTCATGACCGCCCCTCCTCGCTCTCCTCGCTCCCGCCCGCGTCCGCGCGGGCACGGGCGATCGCAAGGTAGTCGGCGATCTCGAGGGTCTCGCCGCGACGGCCGGGGTCGATGCCGGCGGCCTCGAGGATCTGCCCTGCCCGGGGTGCGCCGCCCGCCCAGGTGGCCAGGGCCGCGCGCAGGGTCTTGCGGCGCTGGGCGAAGGCGGCATCGATCACCGCGAAGGTGCCGCGGCGCTCGGTCTCGGTGCCCATCGGGCTCTCGTGCCGGGTGACCTCCACCAGGGCGGAGTCCACGTTGGGGACGGGCCAGAACACCTGGCGGGAGATCTGGCCTGCCCGCTGCACGCTGCCGTACCAGGCGGCCTTCACGCTGGGGGCTCCGTAGGTGCGAGAACCGGGGCCGGCGGCGAGACGGTCCACCACCTCGGACTGCACCATCACCAGCGCGGTGCGGAGGCTCTCGAAGCGCTGCAGATGGGTGAGCAGGATGGGGGTGGCCACGTTGTAGGGCAGGTTGGCCACCAGGCGGGTGGGGAGGCGGTCCGGAGCTCCCTGACCGGGCAGGCGGGGCAGCCCGCTGACCTGGAGGGCGTCGGCGTGGACCAGGGTCCAGCGCTCCTGGGGCACCCCGCGGGCGGTGAGGGTGGCCGGCAGCAGCTCGGCCAGGCCCCGGTCGATCTCGATCGCGGCCACATCGGCCCCGGCCTCGAGCAGTCCCAGGGTCAGCGAGCCCAGGCCGGGCCCGACCTCGAGGACGGCCTCCCCGGGCTGGACACCGGCCCGCTCGACGATGGTGCGCACCGTATTGGGGTCCACCACGAAGTTCTGGCCGCGCTGCTTGGAAGGGTGGATCCCGGCGAAGGCCGCCAGCTCCCGCACGTCCCGCGGGGTGAGCAGCAGTCCCTCGGACGCACCGGTGGCCCTCATGCCGCGGGCCATCCGTAGACCTCGCGGGTGGTACGCCTCACCCGCCGGCAGGCCTCCTCGAGGCCCACCCCGGCGGACTCGGCGATCTGCGCCATGGTCAACGGCACCAGGTAGGACGAGTTGGGGCGGCCACGGTAGGGCATGGGGGTGAGGAAGGGGGCGTCGGTCTCCACCATCACTCGGTCGATGCCCACCTCGGCCAGCGCTGAGCGCAGGTGCTCGGCGTTCTTGAAGGTGACGTTGCCGGCGAAGGAGAGGTAGAAGCCGCGGTCGACGCAGGCCCGGGCGAACTCGGCATCCCCGGAGAAGCAGTGCAGCACGGTCCGCTCGGGGGCGCCGTCGGCATCCAGCACCTCCAGCACGTCGCGGTGCGCCTCACGATCGTGGATCTGCATCGGCAGGCCCATCTCCTTGGCCAGGGCGATGTGGGCGCGGAACGCCTCCACCTGGGCGGTACGGGCCTGCTCGTCCTTGCGGGAGGTGCGGAACCAGTCCAGGCCCGTCTCCCCCACCGTGACCATGCCGTCGGTGCGGATCAGCTGGGCGACCTCGGCGATCGCCTCGTCCAGCGCGACCATCGGCTCGCCGTCGTGGTCGTGGCCGCGGGCGTGCAGGGCCGCCTCGTTGGGGTGCACGGCCACGCCGCCACGCAGCGATGCGGGCCGATCGGGATCGGCCATCAGGCGGTCGGTCCAGCGGGCGGCCTCCAGGTCGGAGCCGATCGTGATCATCCCGTCGACCCCCACCCGGGCCGCGCGCTCGACGTGGTCGGGGACCGAGAGCTCCTGGTCCCCGTCGGCGAAGTCGAGGTGGCAGTGGTTGTCGATCACCGGCAGCGGCAGCGGCTCGGGGATCGGCGGCCAGGAGCGGTCGCGGGAACGGGGGCGGGGATCAAGGTCCTCGCGTCGGCGCACAGGGGACGGGGATGCGTCGGGCATGATGACCATCGTAGGTTCCGCCGGGACCGCGGATGCCCGTTTTCGAGGCCGCGGGGGCGCCCGCGCGACCCGGTGAGCACGCCACGGCCCGCATCACCCGCGGCGGCGGTGGCAGAGGTCACCCGCTGCGGCGGTGCCGCCCGGCGCACGGCTGTGGCAGAATGAGCGGTCGTTGCGTGTCCCTCTGCGCGCCTGCTCGGCTGATCACGGCCGCGGGCCGTCCTCGCGGGGGATGCCGACTGCAGACCATCCTCCGGACCGTCAAGGAGCGTCCCATGGCAGTGCCCAAGTTCAAGATGTCCCGGGCTCGCACCCGGTCCCGCCGCGCGAACTGGAAGGCGTCCAACGCCGACCTCGTGCAGGTCACCGTTCGCGGTCGCACCGCTGCTGTGCCGCGTCGCCTGGCCAAGGCCTACCAGCGCGGCCTGATCCAGATCGACGACTGATCGTCCCGGCCGAACACGGCCCGCAGGCACCGCGCCTGCCGCAGAACCGCTCAAGAGCCCCGGCCTCGGCCGGGGCTCTCGTGCATTCACTCGCGTCGAGCAGCCAGGGCCAGGTCGTACAGCTCTCGGGCGGTGACGCCCTGGCTGGTGCGGGCCACGGCCTTGGCCGCGTCCTTCAGGCGCTCCCCCGCCTGCGCTCTGTCCAGCACCTCCTCGAGCAGGTCCTCCGCGCTGGCGGCTCGTGGGGCGGCTCCGGCCACCACGATCACGATCTCCCCCAGCACCTCGGTTCCCTCGGCCCACGCCGCGAGCTCGGTGAGACTGCCGCGCAGCACCTCTTCGTGGGTCTTGGTGAGCTCCCGGGCCACGGCTGCTTCCCTGTCGGGCCCGAAGACCTCCCGCATCGCCGCGAGGGTGGCGGCAGTGCGTCGGGGGGACTCGAAGAACACCAGGGTGCGCGCCTCGTGCGCGAGCGGTTCGAAGGCGGCGGCGCGCCTGCCGTCGCGGCGGGGAGGGAAGCCCTCGAAGCTGAACCGGTCCGGGGCGATCCCGGAGGCGGCCAGGGCGGTGAGCACGGCCGAGGGCCCGGGGATCACCGTGGTCTCGTACCCGGCCTCGGCAGCAGCGCGCACGGCCCGGAATCCGGGGTCGGAGACCACGGGCATGCCGGCGTCGGTGACGATCAGGACCCGCTGCCCACCCGCCAGCGCCTCCAGCAGGCGGGGGGTGCGCTCGGCCTCGTTGTGCTCGTGGTAGGAGAGCACGGTCGCGCGGAGGGTCACCTCGAGGTCGGCGGCCAGGCGCGCCAGGCGCCGAGTGTCCTCCGCCGCGATGAGATCGGCCTGCTCGAGTGCGCACACCAGCCGCACCGAGGCGTCCAGGGGGTTGCCGATGGGGGTGGCGGCGAGCGTGAGGACACCGGGTGCGAGCATGTCGGCCATGGTAGTCATGCGGTGCGGTCCGGACCCTCTGCTCCCCCTCCCGGGCCGGACGCACCCCTGCCGCGGGTGCGCCGGATGCGCGAAGTCGGGATCGGCCGGGCGGGTGCTGGGATGACCTAGCATGACCGGGTGCACACCCAGGAGCGGGCGCGGCCGCGCAGCGTCGCCGAGGTCGAGACGGACGCCGTGCTCGACTCCTACCGCTCCCGGCTCAAGGTCATGGACCTTCCCTTCTCACGGCTCGCATGGGCCTCCGCTCTGGCGGTGTTCGCCCTCGCGCTGGTCCTGCGGCTGTGGGGGCTGGGCGGCATCGCCGAGCTGATCTTCGACGAGACCTACTACGTCAAGGACGGCTACACCCTCACCCAGGAGGGCGTGGAGATGTCCTGGCCCGACGAGCACGACCCGGTGTTCGAGAGCGGGGACGTGGACACCTACGAGGACCGCGGCGCCTATGTGGTCCATCCCAGTGCGGGCAAGTGGGTGATCGGGGCCGGGATGCTGCTGCTGGGTGCCGACAATCCCTGGGGATGGCGGATCTCGGTGGCCGTGCTGGGGTCGTTGAGCGTGCTGATGCTGGCCCGCATCGGCCGCCGCCTGTTCCGCTCCACCACGGTGGGTCTGATCGCCGGGCTGCTGCTGGCCATCGACGGGATGCACCTGGTGCACTCCCGCACCAGCCTGCTGGACCTGGTGCTGATGTTCTTCGCGCTGGCCGGCTTCGGGGCGCTGCTGATCGACAGGGACCGATTCCGCGAGCGCCTGGCCCTGCACGCCGCCCGCCTGCACCTGGCCGCGGTGGATCCGGCCCCGACCGAGCACGTCACCGGGTCGCGCCCCCTCCCCCATCCGGGCGGCGTCTTCCATGCGGGGTGGAGGCCGTGGCGGCTCGCAGCCGGTGCCCTGCTGGGACTGGCCTGCTCGGTGAAATGGTCAGGCATCTACTTCCTGGCGGTGTTCGGCATCATGACGGTGCTGTGGGACTGGTGGGCACGCCGCGCTGCCGCACAGCGCCGCTGGGCCTGGGTGGGCCTGGTGCGCGACGCGATCCCGGCGTTCTTCGCGATGGTGGGCACCGCGCTGGTGGTGTACGTGGCCTCCTGGGCGGGCTGGTTCGCCAGCGACAAGGGCTACTACCGCACCTGGGCGCAGGACGAGGGGCACGCCACCGGGTTCGGACCGCTGGATGCGCTGCTGTCCCTGTGGCACTACCACCGCCAGGCCTACGACTTCCACATTGCCCTGGACTCGGAGCACCCCTACATGGCTCAGCCGTGGGGATGGCCGCTGATGCTGCGCCCCACGAACTTCTACTACCGCGCCTACGAGTACGGGGAGCACGGCTGCGAGGTCGCACGCTGCTCCGCCCACCTCCTCTCCGTGGGCAATCCGCTGATCTGGTGGCTGGGCACGCTCGCGGTGCTGGTGTCGGTGGCGCTCGCGGTGCGGTTCCACGACGGCCGCGCCTGGGCCGCGCTGTCCGGCATCGCGGGCGGCTACCTGCCGTGGCTGATGTACACCGACCGCACCATCTTCACGTTCTACGCGGTGGTGTTCGAGCCGTGGCTGGTGCTGTGCCTGGCGTACGTGCTGGGGCTGGTGATCGGCCCACGTGATGCTGATCCCGATCGGCGACTGGCCGGCGGGCTGTTCGTCGGGAGCCTGCTGACCCTGACGGTGCTGGTCTCGGCATTCTTCTGGCCGGTGTGGACCGGGGACGTGATCGACACCGAGCAGTGGCGGTGGCGCATATGGCTGCCCGGCTGGAGCTGAGCACCCTGGGGTGAGCTGAGGTCCCGGTGCGGGCCGTTACGATTGTGCGCATGGCTCTGGACTCCATCGCCCTGCGTGAATTCGCCCGCGACCTCGGCATCGGCACCGAGTACTGGGGGTTCGACGGCACCCAGAAGAACGTCTCCGACGGCACTCTGCGCAAGGTGATCGCAGCCCTCGGCCACGCCGTCGACAGCGACGAGGACCTCGCCGCCGTGCGGGCCGAGCGCGAGCGCGAGCCGTGGCGCCGCACCCTTCCCCCCGTCACCGTGCTGCGCGAGGACCACGAATCCAGCATCCCCGTGCACGTGGACCACGGAACCCCCGTTTCGGTGCATCTGCGGCTGGAGAGCGGCGGCCGGTGGGACCTGCACCAGATGGACGACTTCACCCCGCCGTTCGACCTGGGCGGCCGTCAGCGGGGCCGCGCCCGCTTCCACCTGCCGGCCGGCCTGCCGCTGGGTTGGCACCGGGCGGTCGCCGAGACCTCCACCGGGGCCCACGAGGCCGACGTGGTGGTCACCCCGGCGCGGCTGCGGGTCCACGAGCAACTCGGCGCCCGACGGGCCTACGGCCTGCAGGCGCAGCTGTACTCGGTGCGCTCTGACCGCTCCTGGGGCATCGGCGACCTGGGTGACATGCGCGACCTGGCCGCGATCAGCGCCGCCCACCACGGCGCGGACTTCCTGCTGGTCAACCCGCTGCACGCCTCCTACCCCACCGCTCCCGTGGAGCCCTCCCCGTACCTGCCGGTGACCCGCCGCTTCATGAGCCCGCTGTACCTGCGGATCGAAGACGTGCCGGAGCTGCGGGACCTTCCCCCCTACGCCCGGCAGCGGATCGCGCTGCTGCGCACGACGGTGCAGGCATGGAACGAGCGCACCGATCGCCTGGAGCGCGACGAGGTGCTCACCGCCAAGATGGAGGCGCTGGAGGAGCTGTACGCGGTGCCGCGCACCGCGGGCCGCCAGGCGCTGTTCGAGGCCTACCGCCGCCGTGAGGGCCAGGGCCTGGAGGACTTCGCCACCTGGTCGGCGATCGCCGAGAAGCTGCGCGGAGAGCAGGACGCGGTGCTGAAGGACCTCGATGACCGCACCGTCGAGCAGGCCCGCACGGAGCTGGCCGATCGCATCGAGTTCCACGCCTGGGTGCAGTGGCTGCTGGACGAGCAGCAGTCCGCTGCGCAGACCGCCGCTCTCGATGCCGGCATGCGGATCGGCGTCATGCACGACCTCGCCGTGGGCGTGGAGCAGGTGGGAGCCGACTCCTGGCGCCTGCGGCACGCCCTGGCCTCCGGCGTGGGCGTGGGTGCCCCGGCCGACCAGTACAACCAGCAGGGCCAGAACTGGGACCAGCCGCCGTGGCACCCGGAGGGCCTGCGCGATGCCTCCTACCGCCCGTGGCGGGACATGCTGCGCTCACTGATGCGGCACGCCGGTGCCCTGCGCATCGACCACGTGCTGGGCCTGTTCCGCCTGTGGTGGATCCCCGAGGGGAACATCGCGGCCGACGGCGCCTACGTGTTCTACGACCACGACGCCCTGGTGGGCATCTTGGCCCTGGAGGCGCACCGCTCGAACACCCTGGTGGTGGGCGAGGACCTGGGAACCTTCGAGCCGTGGGTGCGCGACTACCTCAGCGACCGCGGCATCCTGGGCACCTCGATCCTGTGGTTCGAGTACGACCACGAGGGCAAGCCGCTGCCGCCGGAGGACTACCGCGAGCTGTGCATGGCCTCGGTCAACACCCATGATCTGCCACCGACCGCCGGCTACCTGGCCGGGGACCACGTGACGCTGCGCCACGAACTGGGCCTGCTGGAGCGGGACCTGGAGGAGGAGCAGACGGCCGATGCCGCCGGCCGCGAGGAGGTGCTGGACGCGCTGAGGGACGAGGGCCTGCTCCAGCCCGGTGCCGACATCGAGGACACCGTGATCGCCCTGCATCGCCACCTGGCGCGCACGCCCTCCCTGCTGCTGGGCGTGTCCCTGGTGGACTGCGTGGGCGAGCGGCGGATCCAGAACCAGCCGGGCACCGACGAGGAGTACCCGAACTGGCGGATCCCCCTGGCCGATGCCCAGCTGCATCCGGTCACCATCGACGACCTGGCCACCGATGCGCGCACGGAGCGTCTGCTGAGCGCGGTGCGGGACGCACTCAGCTCGCGCTGACCTGACCCCACTGCTCACGCGCGTCGAGGAAGGCGCGGGCGGCGGACTTGGCGCCCTCCAGGGTGTGGTGGGCGCCCCAGCCGCACTGGACCTCGTTGGCGGCGGGCACCTCCTCGGCAGCGACCAGGTCGCGCAGGGTGGCCTCCATCACGGGCGCGAAGCCCTCGGCGGTGTGATCGCCGATCAGCAGCACGTAGAAGCCGGTGCGGCAGCCCATCGGGGACACGTCGATCACCTGGTCGGAGTGGTTGCGCATGTGCTCGGCCATCATGTGCTCGAGCGAGTGCACGGCCTCGGAGTCCAGGTGCTCGACGTTGGGCTGGGTGAAGCGCACGTCGAACTTGGTCAGCACGTCCCCGCCGGGCAGCTCCTTGCGGTCGGCGATGCGCAGGTAGGGGGCGGCCACAGTGCGGTGGTCCAGGTTGAAGCTCTCCACGTTCATGCGGGGCTGCTCGGTCATGGGGTGTTCTCCTTCGGTTCGGGGTTGAAAGGTCGTGTGGTCCATCTGGTGCGGTGTACTGCGGCCGGCAGGGAGCGATCTGGTCAGCGGGAGGATCGCGCCGTGCGGCCGCGGACGACGCCCACGAACTGCTGGCGCAGCTCGTCGTCGGCGTCGCGCGGCCACAGCAGGATGATGCGCGTGGGGTCGGCATCCAGCAGGGGCCGATGGGTGGCGTCCTTGCGGTGGTGCAGGCGGGCCAGTGACATCGGCACCCGGGTGTACCCCACCCCGGTGGCGGCCACGGCCACCCGGTCCGCGGCGTCGTCGGGTCCCTGGGAGGGGATCTCGGTCTCCTCGGCGAGGTCCGCCTCGGTGATCTCGTCGAGTACGGAGAGCACGTGGTCGGTGCTCATCACCACGACCGGGCGCTCCTCCCACAGGCTGACGGCATGGAACGCGTTGCCGGGGTCGGTATCGCGTGCGAAGCACATGTCCACCTCGCCCGCGGTCAGTGCGTCGATCTGTCGGGACTGCGCCACGGGGATCAACTCCAGCCAGGTGCCGTTGCGCAGTGCCTTCCAGCGGCGCAGGAACCGGTCGGGTTCGACGCCGGGGACGAAGCCGACCCGCAGGGTGGAAGTGGTCATGATCCCAGGGTAGGTGGTGCGGAGGCCCGGGCCAGCACCCTCAGCAGGTCGGCGTTGAAGCGCTCGGGCATGTTGAGGTTCACCATGTGGGTGCCGTAGGGCAGGACGGCCAGCCGCCCCTTGCGTGTGGAGGCGACGAAGCTCCTCTCGTGCACCCTCATCTGGTCGAAGCGGCCGTGCAGGAACGTCACTGCCACCTCGATACGGGCCAGGTCGGCACGCAGGTCCAGTGAGGCGACCGCATCGAATGACGGCCTCACCACCTCGGCGGGCGCTCGTCCTCCCCGCAGGTAGACCCGGGCGCCGTCGGGGCCCAGCAGAAGCCTGAACAGTCGGGAGCTGCCGTCGGCCCCACCGGGGAGGCGGTCCACCAGTTCGAGGAGCCGGCCGTAGAGGCGTGCGGTCCGAGGGGTGGGCTGCACGGTCCCGCCGCACACGGTGAGGGAGGCGAGCGCCGCAGGTCGCGCAGCGGCGGCATGGATCGCGAGCATCCCGCCCAGGGAGGATCCGACCAGGTGCACCCGGCGTTCCGCAGCCCCGTCGTCGGAGCCGGTCATGGTGGCGGCGCGGCTGATCGCGTCGGTGATGGCGGTGATGGCTGCCTCGAGCGTGAAGGGTTCCCCGCGCCGCGTCCCGTGTCCCGGAAGGTCCGGCGCGACCACGGTGTACCCGGCGGCACGCAGGGCCGGCATCTGACGGTCCCATTGGCTGTGGGAGGTGCGTGTGCCGTGCACCAGCACCACTGCCTCGGAGTTCATGACCCCATCATGCTCCGTGCCCGGGTCGTTACGCTGGATGGATGCCCAGCTACCGCATGCATCTGCCGATCGGGGACATGCGCCCCGGCATCACCCCTGCCGAGGTGATGGAGCAGGCGGAGCTGGCACTGGGGACCCTGCACGTGGTGGAGAAGCGGGATGTGGAGGCGCCGCTGGTCGGTGGGAAGCGCATCGGCCGCGTGGTGCTGCGGTTCACAGTGGACTCGAGCACGTGGGCCGACGAGGACGCGACGGCCCGTCAGGCGCTGCGGGTGGTGATCGATCACCTCGAGGGGACGACGGCGACCATTGCTCCGCCGTTCGCCGTGCTGCTCACCCGCGGGATGGGCGGTCGCTTCCGACCGATCCCGCCCGGCTGATCAGCGATGCCCCGTGAGCGCGTGATCGTCGTACCCTCACGGGATGACCAGCCGCGAAGACATCGAGCGCACCACCATCGATATTCTGGGAGCACGCGCAGCCGACTCCAGCATCTGCCCGTCGGAGGTCGCCCGAGAGCTCGACTCCGAGCAATGGCGAGAGCTGATGGATCCGGTGCGTGAGGTGGCCGCGTCGCTGGCGACAGCCGGCACCATCGAGGTCACCCAGGGTGGCACCGTTGTCGACATCGCCACTGCGCGGGGGCCAGTACGACTGCGACGGGGATCCGCCTGGGCTGGGTCTCCCGAGCGACCGGACCCCGATCCCGCCTCCTGAGCGATCCCGCGCACCTGCTCCTGAGAGGTGCTGGAGACGGCGGGTGGGGATCACTCCGCCGGCCGCCCCGGCTCGTCCGCATCGGGATCTCCGCCCGACGGCGCGGCAACTGCCTCGACCGCGCCCGGGTGAGCTTCGACGCCGGCCGCTGACTCCGTGGGCGAGGGCCCGGTCCCGACCCGGTTCGCCGGTGGTTCCACCGCCGCGTCCACCGTGTCGGCGAGGAACGCATTGGCCCAGCGTGCCCGCGGGTCCGCGTCGACCAGCAGCTCCTTGACCAGCAGGGTCATCGGCACCGAGAGTAGCGCACCGGCAGCTCCCAGCACCCAGGACCAGAACAGCACCGACAGGAACGACACGCTCGCGCTGACCCCCACGGCGCGGCCGGTGACACGGGGCTGGACCAGGCCCTGCAGCAGCATGGCCACGGTGGTGCAGATGACCACCACCAGCACGGCGGTCCACGGACCCTGGGCCAGCAGCGCCATCAGGGTGGGCGGGATCATCGCGAAGACGAAACCGATATTGGGGATGTAGTTGCACAGGAACAGCAGCACCGCCCACACCGCAGGAAGTGGCACCCCGAGGGCCCACAGGGCCAGGCCGTCGATCACCGCCACCACGGCGCCGAACACGGTGGTCACGATCCAGTAGGTGCGCACGCTGAGCGCGAAGTCCAGCAGAGCCCGATGGGTGGGGGCGTGCTCGCTGCGCACCAGTGCCAGACGCTGCGGCAGGCCGGCCGCATCGAGTCCGAAGAAGATGATGGTCGCGAAAGTGGCGGCCAGCAGTGCGCCGATCGCCCCGACCGAGCTGACGGCACTGTTGAGCAGGCCGAACAGGCTCGCGAAGTTGAAGTCGGCCAGCCACGTGTCGACCTGCTCTTGGCCGATGCCCAGCTCTGACAGGCGCATGGGCACCTCTCCCACCAGGGAGTTGAACTGATCGGCGTAGAAAGGCAGCTGCTGGATCAGCTGCGCCACCGCCCACGCGATCGCCACGAAGAACCCCACCAGGGCCACTAGCACGATCAGCATCGTCACCTAGGATCCGACGATCGGCGGTAGGCCGCGCCGGGTGAGCGCGCTGCCCACCGGGTGCACCGCGATGATCAGGTTCAGTGCCAGGAACACCGGCACGATCAGCCCGGCGAAGGCCTGCATGCCCAGCAGCACCACCACGCCTGCGGCGAGCGCCAGCAGGATCAGCAGCGCGCGTGGGACCCCGGGCCGGGGTGGGGCCGCTGGGTGCGGGGCTGCAGTCATGGGGTGATCGTATGCGCGATGATGTGCAGATGGAGCTGAGAGTTGCCGAGGACCTTGACCGCATCCGGGACCACTGGTGGTGGCGGCCGGGCTGGCGCGAGGGCCGGCGTATGCACACCTTCCACCTCACGATGGAGGACGCGCCCGCAGTGCGGGAGTTCGCGAGCCGGGCACGGGAGGTCCTCGGAGGATTCGCGTCCTTGGACGTCGTGCCGGACCGGGGACTGCACCTGACCATGACCGGCATCGGCTTCGAGGACGAGGTCACCCAGCAGCAGCTCGCCGACGTGGGGAAGCGCGTGTTCGACCACTGGGAGCGGCTGGTGGCCCAGGGCCCGGCACCGACCATCCGCTTCGCCTCGGTTCTCGTGGCCCACGAGTCGGTGATGCTCATCGCCGAGCCCGCCCCGTGGCTCGAGGAGCTCGCCCGGATCCAACGCGCCGCGGTGGACGAGGTGATCGGGGAGCAGGACTGGGGCCGCTTCTGGCCGCACCTGTCCCTGTCCTACGTGAACGCCGATGACGATCCCGGACCGATCGCTCACGCCCTCGCACCCCTGGCCGATGCCTCCCCTGCAGCCATCGAGGCCGCACCCACCCTGACCCTGATGCGCCTGGGCCGCGATGAGCACGAGTACCGCTGGGACGTACTGAGGCAGGAAGGCGTCGGCCGGCGATGAGCACCCGGGCCCTCAGCCGCGCCGAGCAGGTCGACGCCGCTACCCCAGCCACCCGCAACCGGGTGGTGGACTTCCTGCGAGCGGCCGCGATCACCGTGGTGGTGCTGGGGCACTGGACGATCATGGCGGTGCATCCCGACGGCGGGCTGCAGCCCCACGGCGTGCTCGATGCGGCCCGCTGGACCCATCCGCTGACCTGGGTGTTCCAGGTGATGCCGATCTTCTTCCTGGTGGGCGGATACTCCAATGCCCTGTCCTGGCGCTCCGCGCGTCGTCGCGGTGAGGGGTACGCCTCCTGGCTGCGCACCCGCCTGCGGCGCCTGGGCATCCCCCTGCTGCCGCTGCTGTTGACATGGCTGGTGATCTGCGTCGTGGCGCTCGCCGCTGGTGCACCGGCGGACACGATGCGGCTGGCCTCCCAGATGGCGCTGATCCCCACCTGGTTCCTGGCCTCCTACCTGCTGGTGATCGTGATCGCCCCGCCGTGCCTGGTGCTGTGGGAGAGGTTCGGCTGGTACTCGATCATCGGCGGCATCGTGATTGCCGGACTGGTGGATGCGCTCAGCATCGCAACCCAGCAGCCGCTGCTGGGCTACCCCAACTACGTGCTGGTGTGGGCCAGCTTCCACCAGTTCGGCTACGCCTGGCTGGACGGGAAGCTCGCCGGGGCCGGCCGACGGTTGGCCCTGGCAGCCGTGGGTGCGGTGGGCCTGCTGCTGCTGGTGGGTCCTGGGCCCTATCCGGTCTCGATGATCACTGCCGGCAGTGACGCGATCAGCAACTCCAACCCCACCCGGGTCACCATGGCGTTCCTGGGCATGATGCAGGCCGGACTGGTGCTACTCGCGGAGAGGCCGCTCACCGCGCTGCTGCGCCGTCCCCGGATCTGGCTGGTGACCGTGATGGTGAACCGACGCATCATGACCTGGTTCCTGTGGCACCTCACCGCCATGGTGGGCCTCGCACATCTCCTGCTCGCCCTGGATGCGAAGTCACTGCTGCCGGTGCCGCTGCGCGGCGCCTGGTGGGCCAGCCGCCCCCTGTGGGCGCTGGTGCTGCTGGCGATCACCGGCGTGATCGTGCTGGTGATGGGCCGCTTCGAGGACCCGAAACCGGACGACCGCCCGGCCCCGGCCCTGTGGCGACCCCTCACGTCCGCGGTGATGGTGTGCGCGGGACTCGCGGTGATGGCCACCTCCGGGATGGTGGGCAGCAACGGGATCAACTGGGTGTGGCCGATGCTACCGGTGGCCGGGCTGCTCGGGTTCGGGGTGGTGAGGATGCCCATCGGCCCTCGCTCCCCCGGCATCGCTTCCTCGGGCGGCGACCCGGAGGATCGCAGTGTGGGATGAGAGGCAGCCCTGCCTGCCCCCGTCGGCCCCGGGGCGTTGCTAGCGTGGCCGGGTGACTGACACCGCCCCCGCCGCCCCGGTCCCGCCCACTCCGCCGACCGGGAGCGGCCCGGGGAGCACCGACCCTGGCGGCGCGGCGCACCCGCGGCCGGTGGGCTTCGACCGGCAGCGGTACATCGAGCTGCAGTCCCAGCACATCCAGGCCCGGCGTGAGCAGATCGGCGGGAAGCTGTACCTCGAGATGGGTGGGAAGCTCTTCGACGACCTGCACGCCTCCCGCGTGCTGCCAGGCTTCACCCCGGACAACAAGATCGCCATGCTCGAACGGCTCAGGGACGAGCTGGAGATCCTGATCTGCCTGAACGCCAAGGACCTGCAGCGCCAGAAGGTGCGCGCTGACCTGGGCATCCCCTACGAGGACGATCTGCTGCGCCTGGTGGACGTGTTCCGTGAGCGCGGGTTCCTGGTGGAGCACGTGGTGCTCACCCAGCTCGAGGAGTCCAACCATGTGGCCCATGCCTTCGCCGCCCGCCTGGAGCGGCTGGGCCTCAAGGTGGCGCGCCACGGCGTGATCCCCGGGTACCCGCAGGACACCACCCGGATCGTCTCCGAGCAGGGCCTGGGCGCCAACGAGCACTCCGAGACCACACGGGACCTGATCGTGGTCACCGCCCCCGGTCCCGGCTCCGGGAAGCTCGCCACCTGCCTCTCGCAGATCTACCACGACCACCGTCGCGGCATCCGCTCCGGCTACGCGAAGTTCGAGACCTTCCCGATCTGGGACCTGCCGCTGGAGCACCCGGTGAACCTGGCCTACGAGGCCGCCACCGCGGACCTGGACGACCGCAACCTCATCGACCCCTACCACCTGGCCGCCCACGGCACCCAGGTCACCAGCTACAACCGCGACGTGGACGTGTTCCCCCTGGTGCGCTCCCTGCTCGTGGAGCTCACCGGGTCCTCGCCGTACGCCTCCCCCACCGAGATGGGGGTGAACATGGCCGGCCGCGGCATCGTCGACGATGAGGTGTGTCGCGATGCCGCCCGGCAGGAGATCATCCGTCGTTACTACAAGGCGCTCACGGACGAGCGGATCCACGATCGCGAGGACGACGTGTCCCAGCGGGTGGCGATGGTGATGAGCAAGGCAGGCTGCCGCACCGAGGATCGCGCCGTAGTGGCTCCCGCGCTCGCCGTCCAGGAGGCCACCGGGCATCCCGGCTCCGCCCTCGAGCTGGCCGATGGCACGATCATCACCGGCAAGACCTCCGCACTGCTGGGCTGCTCCGCGGCGATGCTGCTGAACGCCCTGAAGCGCCTGGCGGGGCTCGACGATGCGGTGCACCTGCTCTCCCCCGCCTCGATCGAGCCGATCCAGACTCTGAAGACCCAGCACCTGGGATCACGCAACCCCCGCCTGCACACCGACGAGGTGCTGATCGCACTGTCGGTCTCCGCCGCGACCGACGAGAACGCCCGCCTGGCGCTCGCGCAGCTACGCAGCCTGGAAGGCTGCGACGTGCACACCACCACCATCTTGGGCACGGTGGACGAGGGGATCTTCCGCCAGCTCGGCATCCACGTCACCTCCGAACCGCGCTTCCAGCGCAAGGCGCTGTACCAGAAGCGGTAGTGGCCGCATCCTGCGACCGCATGACGAACGGCTGGACCCGGATCGTGTCGCCAGGTCCAGCCGCAGGTGTCGTCGATCAGTCGCGGGGGTCCTTGCTGCTGGACACAGCATGTGCGGGCGACGGGCCGTCGTAGGGGAGCGTGTTCTCCACCGGAGCACCATGATCCAGCTCAGCGTGCAAGCGCTGGCCCTGGGACGTCAGTGGTGATGCGGCCGTCGACGACCGTGACAAGGTCATCCAGGGCGTCGCGATGCACGAGGTCGTGGGTGACGAGCAAGGTGGCGGTGTCGCGTTCATGGGTGAGACGGGCGATGAGCTGCATGATCTCGGCACCGCGTTCCTGATCTAAGGCGCTCGTCGGCTCGTCGACGAGCAGCACCTCGGGGTCGTGGACGAGGCCGCGGGCGATGGCGACCCGTTGCCGTTGCCCACCAGAGAGCTGATGGGGATGCTTGTCGGCATGCTCGCTGAGGCCGACCGCGTCGAGCAGCTCCTCGACGCGGGCGTCGATCCTTCTGCGCCTGTTCCGGCTGATACCACCGCCGAGCCGGGCCATGACCTGTAGTTGCTCGCGAGCCGTCAATGCCGGAAGCAGGTTCGACTGCTGGAAGACGATTCCGATGCGCTCACGGCGCAGCTGGGTGGCCTCGCGCTTGGAGAGCTGGGCGGCGTCGATCAAGTCCGATTCGTTCCCGATGAGGACGCCGCCGGAATCGGGGCGGATCAGGGTCGCGGCGACGGCGAGAATGCTGGATTTGCCCGATCCGGAGGGGCCGGTCACGCCGGTGACGGTGCCGTTGTCTCCGCGGAGGGTGACATCGTCGACAGCGGTGATGCGGTTCTCCCCGTCAGGGAAGGTGAGGGTGATGTTCTGCAGTTCGATCATCGGTTACTCCCAAGGGCTGTGAGGGGGTCGGCTTTAGTGACGGAGCGCAGCGCGAACGCGGCTCCTGCAAGGCCCAGCACCGCCATCACGACGGCAGGGGCGAGAGTGGTCAGCGGGCTCACGACGAACGGCAGCGCCTGTGCCGCGAGCGTCCCAAGCCCGACCACGGCCGCAAGGCCGACCCCGATCCCGGCGGCGAGCACGATGAGGGCTTGCCCAAGGGAGTCACGCACGAGCGACCCGGTCGTGGCACCCAATGCTTTGAGCACGGCGATGTCACCTGCGCGTTGCATCGTCCACACGGTGAAGAACGCGCCGACAACGAGCGCGGAGATCCCGAAGAGCATCACGATCATGAGTCCGAGCGACCCGATCTCGGACTGGAATGCCTCCAACGCGGTCAGACTTTCCAACCGCATTTCCGCGACCGTGTCCGTGTCAGAACCAACGGCCTCCCAGGCTGCGTCGCCGGTGACGGCGAGTACCGTGGCCTCGCCAGTGCCGCCGACGCGCCGGCTGGCCTCACTCCACGCATCCGGAGTCATGACGATGACCGGGGTGTGGCTGTACCAGAGATTCTCGCCGATAGCCGCGACGGTGAAGTCGTTGCCAGTGATCGTGATCGTGTCACCGACCTCGACGCCGAGGTCGTCGGCGGCGCCGGATGAGAGGCCGACCTCGGTATCGGAATCCGGGGCGAGCTCGACCAGCGGGTTCGCTCCGGCGCCCGGAGCGTCCTGCGCGAGTCCGTAGAGAGCAACCCCGTTCGGGTCGTCGGTGCCGCTGGCCGAAGCCCGCGACTGGACGATCCCCACCGGCATCACCGACTCGACGCCATCAGCCTGCTCCCACTCCTGCACAGTGTCCTCGCCGAGGGAAGAGGTTGCGAAGCTGGGGTCACTGTTCTCGGGCTGCTGCAGAACGAGACGGTCTCCGGGCAACTGCATCACCGAGGAGATGTTCTGGGCGGCGAGTCCTCCGGTGAGGCCGGAGAGGAAGCCCACGAGCAGGGTGATCAGAGCGACAACGGCCCCGATGAGCAGGAACCGGCCGCGGGCGAACCGCAACTCTCTCCACGCGACGAACACGATGATGCCTTTCCGCTCGAACACCCTGCCCGAGCTACTCTTCAACCCTCCTTCCACGGGGCGTGGTCGGGCATCGCCTGAACCGTGGGATTCACGGTCGAACTTTCGGTTGATGGCCCGCAAACACGGTTCGCATAGGCTTGAGCTGTCATGCCGCACTCGCCCCTCGCCCCGGTGTTCACCGGCCTCCGCTTCGGCCTGCATGCTCTCCTGATCGGACTGGCGGGCTTCGCGGTCGCGCGCGCATATGTCGTCTCCTCCCCGGTCGCAGCATGGACGCTGGTCGTCGGGGTCGCGTTCGTCGCGGTCTACCTCGCTGGCGCATGGGCGGCGCGTTCGGGCCGCGCAGCAGGTTCGTCCGATCGCAGGTTCGCGGTCGTCTGGGTCACCGCGCTGACCCTGTTGTGGGCGGTGGTGACGTGGCTGAGCCCCGATGGGGCGTACCTGGTCTTCCCCCTGTTCTTCCTCTACCTCCATGTCTTGCCTGGCTCCGGCGGGGTCGCGGCGATCGTGGTCACGACCGCCTTCTCAATCCTCTCCCTCGGGCTGCATCTCGGGTTCAGCGTTGGGGGGCTGATCGGGCCGCTCGTCGGCGCCGGCGTCGCCCTCCTGATCGGGCTCGCCTACCGCGCCCTGCGGGGTGAGGCCGAGGAACGCGAACGTCTTCTTGCCGAGCTGATCCGCACTCGGCAGCAGCTTGCCGAGACCGAACGCGAACAGGGCGCTCTGGCGGAGCGGGCGCGCCTGGCTCGCGAGATCCACGACACCGTCGCCCAGGGCCTGTCCTCGATTCAGATGCTGCTGCGCGCCGCCGAACGCGACACCCCCGAACCCGGCGCCGGCTACCTGAAACTGGCACGCGAGACCGCCGCAGATAGCCTCTCCGACACGAGACAGATCATCCGCGAGCTCACCCCCGCCCGACTCGATGACGGTCTCGCCGCCGCGTTGCGCAGGCTCGGACAGGAACAGACCGACCGTGCGTCGGTCCCTGTCGAGGTGGCAGCTGAGGATCTCGATCTGCCGATGGGCACCCAGACTGCGCTGCTGCGCATCGCCCAGGGCGCGGTGTCGAACGCGATCCGCCACGCGGACGCCACCCGGATCACCGTGGAGCTCGCACGTGAGGACGACGCTGTGTCATTGGTCGTCCGTGACAACGGGCAGGGCTTCGACGTCTCCTCGGCCGTCGCCAACTCACACGGGGCCGATTCCTTCGGACTGCACGCTATGCGTGAGCGTGTCGAGCAGCTTGACGGCGCCCTCGCCATCACCTCGGCACCCGGCGACGGCACCACGGTGACCGCACGGCTGCCGCTCTCGACAGGAAACGGGGCGTCCTCATGATCCGGATCGTGCTCGCCGACGACCACCCCGTCGTCCGCGCCGGGCTCCACGCCATGCTCTCAGATGACCCCGATCTTGACATGATCGGGGAAGCGGCAACCCCTGACGATGCCGTTGCCCTCGCAACCGGTCTGACACCGGACGTGGTGCTCATGGACTTGCAGTTCGGCACCGATCAGACTGGGGCTGATGCGACCCGCCGTATTCGCGCTCTTCGGAACCCGCCAGCGGTGCTGGTGCTCACGAACTACGACACCGACAGCGACATCCTCGGCGCGGTCGAGGCCGGTGCCAGCGGTTATCTCCTCAAGGACTCGCCGCCCGAAGAGCTCATCGCCGCGATTCATGCTGCTGC
The DNA here is from genome assembly GCF_025144775.1 of Brachybacterium sp. p3-SID957. Classification (NCBI taxonomy): domain Bacteria; kingdom Bacillati; phylum Actinomycetota; class Actinomycetes; order Micrococcales; family Dermabacteraceae; genus Brachybacterium; species Brachybacterium sp. p3-SID957. The sequence goes on from NZ_JALXKT010000036.1 coordinate 28,154, forward strand.
CAGGGGCGAGACTGCTCTCGCCCCTGCGATAGCGGGTCGCCTGCTCGCCCGGATGCGCTCCCCGCAGCCCAGCCTCAGCGCCCGCGAGACCGAAGTGCTGCGGCTCGTCGCAGACGGCGCAACGAACAACGAGATCGCGACTCAGCTGCACATCAGCGACGCGACAGTGAAATCGCACCTCGTGCACATCTACACCAAGCTCGACGTCTCCTCCCGCACCGCTGCCGTCGCTGCCGCACGCGACACCGGTCTCCTGAGATAGAGGCATGCTCTGCCTTCGTGCTCCGGACCGGACTCCGGCCCGCCTGTGAACCCACGCAAAAAAGCCTGAGCCGCGACAGGTCTGTCAACGATGTCGCGACTCAGGACAAGGGTGGAGCTAAGGGGAATCGAACCCCTGACCTTTTCATTGCGAACGAATCGCCTATGAGACCTTTGTGCAGTTCAAGAGCAAGAATGACGTACCGAAGGGCGCACATGGGGCGCACCTAGCTGCATGAGTTCCTGACCCTCGGACGACCAGGTGGGGCCCCAGCGGCCTGCCGGCCGTTCAGCAAACGGTCGTCTGGCTGAACACCCGAGCGGCCGGCCTGGAGATCGGTGCTCGATCGAGAGGATGTTCATAAACCCGTTCAACAACTGATACTTTGGAAGCCAGCAGATGAACACGTTTGTCGAACAGCAGGAGGGGCCGTGGCGCTGATCGGGCTGGTGCGGGTGAGCACCGCGAAGCAGGAGACGCAGCGGCAGCACGATGCCCTGGACCCGATCTGCGAGCGGGTCTTCGAGGAGAAGGACAGCGGCAAGCTCGCAGTCGAACAGCGACCAGGGCTCAAGGCCGCGCTCGACTTCATGAGGGACGGGGACATGCTCGCGGTCCAGGAAGTCGACCGGCTCGGCCGCAACCTCCTCGAGGGGCTGGTCGTCCTCAACGACCTGTTCCAGCGGGGCTGCCGGGTCAAGGTGCTCGACGGCATCGCCGCGGGCGAGCATACAGAGCGCAGCTTCTTGCTCGACATGGCCCTTGCCCTTGCCGAGGACCGCCGCCGCAACATCTCGCGCACGACCAAGAAAGGGCTGGAGGCGGCTCGCAAGCGCGGTCGGGTCGGTGGGCGGCCGAGGGTCATCGACGACGACAAGCGCGCCGTCATCCTCGCCCGGAGGGAGAAGGGGGAGTCGATCCGCGTGATTGCCCGGGTCCTCGACGTCTCCGTGGGCACGGTGCACAAGGTGCTGTCCGAGGAGACGGCAGGTGCAGCATCGTGAGCGCATCGGGCGTGATCAGCCATGTTCATTGATGTGATCCTCGACCGCACCGCTGTTCCGATCGACGAAGATGTGTTCACCACCCTTCTCGAAAACTCGGTGGCGGGCACCTACAAGGTCTACGAACGCGCCCTGGAGAAACGAATCATCAAGTTCTCCGACCTGATGTTCCTTGCCAGCAGAGGCGACATCCCATACTCGCTCTTCTTCGCCCCGCTGCCTCACGTGCGCGAGCAGGTCAGGAAGAAGACCGACAAGCTGCTCGCCGGAGTCAGCAGGGACACGTTCTCCATCGGTTCCCGATCAAAGGTGGAGCTGCGGGATGTGGAGCTCATCGTGAAGGACCTCATCCGGAAACAGCAGCTCGTCAGGAAGCACGACCCATCTCTCGAGCGCAACAAGCTCGTGGGCCTCCTTCAACGACCCGGCCCATCTGTTGACGCTGACGCTGCACGTCTCAGCTCGGCCCTCGGACTCTCACACGAGATGCTCCGGACCTGCAGGAGCAAAGCGGACGCTCTCGACCTCATGATCGAACGCCTCGAGGCGAACCAGGTACTGGTCTCGCAGAGCGTGCAGCACCACATGCCGCAGCGGCTCACGCACGTGAAGTTCAGCGGCATGTCGATCCGGGATAACAAGGTGCCCTACATCTTCCTGGCGGGCGGCGACCACGGAGATGACCAAGAGCCGACGGGTCGGACGATCTTCACGCTCACCTTGATGACAGTCCTGGTCGCCAGGAGGATCTTCGCCCCGATGACCTGGGACGGCGGCAGCACTGAGACCGACCCAGGACGGGAGTACGACATCGCCGGAGCGATGTTGATGCCTACGGAGCGGATGAAGTCCATCAACCCCACCACGCTCGATGACATGCGGGCTGCGTCTGACCAGTTCAAGGTCACCCCGAGCGCGGTCACGGTCCGGGCGATGCGGCTGGGGCTGGTCAGCGGTAAGACCGCGAGCGGCTACCTCGACGAGCTGCGGGAAGAATTCAGGCGCAAACCTACGGGCGGCCCACGCAACAAGATCCTTCCGGAGAACGCCGTCCGGAAGTACGCCGGGCGGGAGTTCACCCAGCGGATGTTGCACGCCCTCGACTCGATGAGCATCACACCGGGCGAATTCTGCCGGACGGTCTGCTTGAACCAGCTCCGCCCCACGCAGCTCGGTGACCTCAGGCGGGCAGTCGGATGAGCGGCTTCGGGCAGCGGTACGTGGTCGACACGAACACCCTCAGTCAGCTCGGGCCCCGACGCCGAGCGAGTCCCTTCTTCTTGAAGAGCACGGTGATCCCGGAGGAGGTGCTGCGTGAAGCCGCCGGGATCCGTGATATCGGATCGCTGCGCGAGAACGTCCATCCGACGACACCACGGGTACTTGAGTGGCTGGTGAAGATCCTCTCCACCGTCCCAGACGACGACACGAGTCTGCTCGACCTCTACGCAAACCTCGGAAACGCAGACCCTCTGGTCGTGGCGTGCGCCCTTGAAGGCCAGGAGTGCGACAGCCAGTACCTGGACCCGCCCGACTGGATCGTCGTCACGGGCGACGGGGCTGTCCGAGCCAAAGCCGAGGAGTTCGGACTGACAGTGCGTTCAAACGATGAGTTTGCCGAGCTCATCGACCGAGCCGAAGCAGAGCAGTAAGTATCGACCGATGGAGAATGCGGACGGGGAACCTGCCGACCTCGGCCCCGCCACCGCCTGGGGCGAGGGCTACCGTACGTGCTCCGCATGCGGCGGCGACTGCCTCCCTGAGCCGAGCGGGACGGACGAGCTGGGTGTGCATTTCGTGTTCGTGTACCCTGAGCACGGCGTGCACAGCGTGGCGGATCCCTTCGAGGGCCTGCGATAGTGACGACTGAGAACGTCAGTGCTGGGTGGGAGAATTATCTCCATGGATCCGATCCCCGTCCCCGCATCACCCGAGTTCCTCGGGTTCTCGGTCGTCACGCTGACTTTAGTCATTTCCCTGCTCAGCTTCGCCATCGCGATGGTGGCTCTGGTCTGGCAGATCGTGAAGCACTTCCTTGACGGTGGACGGGTGAGGGTGTCCCTCAATGCTGCGATCTGGGAGCCGGACTTCATGCTCGCCACCAACCGGTCCGGTCGTCTCCTCATGAAGAACGGCAACGCAGCGAAGGCCGTCGTCCGCGGTCGAGCCCTCGAGGTCGCGCAGCTTGTCGTAGAGAACCCTGGCCGGATCCCGGTGACGGTCTACTCGCCAGGACTCTCCTTCAGCGGGCACGGGAAGAAGAAGCACTCCGTGGCACCAAGGATGTTCGCGACGGACGGTGCCTACGGCCCAGACGATGCGCTCACCGACAACATCGTGCGCATCGAGCCCTACGGCCGCGCGACGTTCCTGCTCGACCTGTGGAGCGTCATGCCGGGGATCCTGAAGGACACGCCCAAGGACGAGGTCGTGGTGCGGGGGCAAGTGGACGTCGCCGGCAAAAGGCGACCTCGTCGGTCGGCGTGGCGCAGGCGGTGGAAGATCCGCAGCGGCATGTACACCGCCATCGAGGGTGAGCCTGACTTCACTCCCTACGCAGTGATCTGGGGTGTGATGTTCCGGCAACTGCCGAAGTATGAGGATGCCCAGCGCGACAGGCACCCCAACTCGGGCGTGGCGGTCTCACGCGGCCAGGTGGGTTTCCTGCTGGACGAGGTGATGTCCCGCTTCGAGGAACGACCAGAACAAGAGCAGTTCAAGGAAGCGATGGCCGAGGCCGCCGAGAAGCACGGAGAGAAGTTCCCCAGCTGCGGGTTGGCGACCCTGTGTGCGTACCAAGAGCTGGACCGCATGCAAGACCACCTGACCGAGTGGACCGAGGGGCTTTTCCGGGCAAACCGCGAGAAGAGGAAGGAACAGGCTGAGTCTGAAGCGGAGGTCAAAGTGGAGGATTCGCCGTGACCGTGCTTTGCCGTGAGCATCCGATGGGCATGCTGGGGTGATGAAGCATCTCGAGGACACCTTGCCACGCAATGCTAGATGGGACTGCCGCATGAACAGGTGACATCTTGGCCTGCCCTACGGTTTGATTTCCACTCTTGGTCGCTAGCTTCCGGCGGTGGTGCGTGCCCGCGGGGTGCGGGCGAGGTCGTAGTCGTGGGGTGTCGCGTACTCGAGGGAGGAGTGCCGTCGACGACGGTTGTGGGCGTGTCAACTTGTCTGTGTAAGCGGGGTGGTCACAGGTAGGGGTTGATCCGGTCGGGGTAGGCCGCGGCGAGCTGGGCGAGGGCCTGCTTCCAGTTCGTGACGGCCTGGCCCTCGACCAGCCGGCCGGATGCTCGACGCTGGTCGGCGGGCTTGCCACGTTCCTTCTCCCGCTCCAGGGCGCGTTTGTCCTCGATGTTGCAGATCGCCAGCCAGAG
>NZ_JALXKT010000037.1:0-32544 GCF_025144775.1 Brachybacterium sp. p3-SID957
GGTGGGTCGAGGAGCGGGGGTGGGCTCGTGGTCGGGTCGAGGTGTGGGGGTGGCAGGGCTGCGGTGTCAGGGATCGCCGGGAGTCGGGATGGCGGGGAAGTGCAGGCGGCGCAGGGGCCGGCCGGGATGCTGGGCGGCGGGGAGCGCCCCGGGCGGGGTGAGGGATCCCAGCACGGCGGGCCCGCTCGCACCGGTGATCGCGGTGCCGTCGGCGCGGGGAAGCACGGCGGGGACCTGCTCGGCGCTGAGCCAGCCGATCAGTGCCATCAGCACGGCCTCCTTGGCATCCGCCGGGAGCCCGGCGCTCTCGGCGTCCATTATGACCGGACCGGCCAGCAGGTCCTCGAGCCGCTCCCGCAGTGCGGGGTTGTGGATCCCCCCGCCGGTGAGCACCACGCGCTCAGGGGCGAGGTCCAGCACCGCTCGGGCGATGGTGGTGGCGGTGAGCTCGGTGAGCGTGGCGGCCAGGTCCGGCAGGCCCGGCAGCGCGAGGCCGCGGGCCGCGGCGAGGCGGTCCACGTAGGCGGCGTCGAACTGCTCGCGCCCGGTGGAGCGGGGCATCGGCGCGGCGTAGAACGGGTCGGCGAGCAGTGCCGCCAGCAGCTCCTGATCGATGCTTCCTGCGCGGGCCAGGGCCCCGTCGAGGTCGCAGGCCTGCTCACCGCCGGTGCCGTTCAGCACGGCAGCGTCGATCAGAGCGTTCCCGGGCCCGATGTCCCCCGCGATCACCTCGCCCGCGCCCACCAGGGACACGTTGGCGATGCCACCGATGTTGACCACTGCAGTGGGGCGGTCGCCGAGCACCAGCTGGTCCAGGATCGGCACCAGGGGCGCCCCGTGCCCTCCTCGGGCCACATCGGCCGAGCGCACGTCGTACAGGACGGGCACACCGGTCGCGAGGGCGATGCGGGAGGCGTCGCCGATCTGCAGGGTGCCCGCGGCGCGGGAATCCTGCACCCAGTGGTAGAGGGTCTGGCCGTGGGTGCAGATCAGCTCCGCGCCACCACCCTCCAGGGCAGCGTGAGCGGCATCGGCGAAGGCCTCCCCTACCTGTGCGTGCAGGCGACACCAGGTGCCCACGTCGCTGGTGGCCGGGGGCAGCACGGCCAGCAGGTCGCGGCGCAGCCGCACCGGCCAGGGGTGCTCGCCATGGTGGAGGATCCGGGCGTGAGCGAGGGCAGGATCGTCCTGGTCGCGCCGGAACTCGACCAGGGCCACGTCGATCGCGTCCAGGCTGGTGCCGGACATCATCCCCAGCACCCTCATCGGCCCGACCCTCCCGTCGAGGACGGGCGCCCCATCGAGCAGGCGCGTCCCAGCAGCAGTTCCGCAGCAGCCACCATCGAGGCGCGGCCGGCGCCGTGGGCGAGCACGTACCTGTCGTGGCGGTGGGCGGCGTCGGGGACCCCGACGTGCACCAGGATCGCGTCGGGACGCAGGCGCAGCAGCTCGGCCAGCCGTGCCTGCTCCTCGCGGTCCGAGCGGGGCAGGCGGGTGATCACCAGCGCATCCGTACCGGGTCGGGCGAGGTCCGCGGGGTAGCCCGCCTCCTGTGCCTGCACGCCCCGCTCTCGCAGCACCTCCGCCAGGACGCTGCGGCGGCTGCCGGAGGCGTGGTCGCGGCGCCGGCGCGCATCGGCGATCACCACGGGCCCGCCGGTGAGGGCACCGGCGCTGCGCCGCTCCCGCACCGCACGGGCGGCAGCCTCGGATCCGACGCGCTCCAGGGCGATCAGGGCGCCCGTGAGATCGGGACTGCCTATGCCGTGCCGGCGCTCTCGGATCCATCCGCGGCGCTGCCGCACCTCGGCGGCGCGCCGAGCGAGGACGTCGCGAGGGATGCGCCCGGAGTCGGCAGCGGCGACCAGGGCGTCGTGGGCCTCGCGCAGCATCTGCTCGTCGTCGCGGCGGATCGAGGTGCCCAGGCACAGCAGGTGGGCCCCGGCCTCGACGGACCGCACCACCGCCTCGCCGTACCCGATGGGGCCGGAGACCCCGGCCATGTCCAGGGCATCGGTGATCAGCAGTCCGCGGAAGCCGCCCTCACCGCAGATCTCGTCGAGCACCTCGCGAGCCCACGGGGAGATGCTGGCCGGCCCCTCGCCGAGCGCGGGCACCTGGACGTGGGCGGTCATCACTGCGTCCATCCAGGGGGCCAGGTGCCAGGGCTCGAGGTGCTCGTACTCGAACTGCTCGCGGGCCAGCTCGATCGTGGGCAGCGCGGTGTGGGAGTCCACGTGGGTGGCGCCGTGGCCCGGGAAGTGCTTGCCGCACACCCCCACGCCCGCATCGCGGATGCCCCCGGCCATGGCACGGGCGTGGCGGGCCACGAGGTCGGGATCGGCGCCGAAGGCACGGGTGCCGATCACCGGGTTCTTCGGGTCGGTGGACACGTCGAGCACGGGAGCGAGGTCCAGGTCGATGTCGCAGGCGGCCAGCAGGTCACCCAGTGCTCTGCCGGCGGCGCGGGTGAGATCGGGGTCGTCCACCTCGCCGAGGGCCCAGGCCGTGGGGAGGGAGGAGCCGACTCCGGCCTGCAGCCGGGTGACGTCCCCGCCCTCCTCGTCGGCGGCGACCAGCACCTCCGGCTCGATCCGGTGCAGGTCACGGGAGAGCTGTGCGCAGGTGGCAGCGTCAGGAGTGTTGAAGGCGAACAGGATGATGCCGCCCAGGCCCGCGCGCAGGGGCTCCTCGAGATGGTCCGGCACCTCGGTGCCGTTGAACGACGCCAGCAGCACACCCAGCGCATCGCGATCCCAGGTGCTCATCCCTTGACCGTCCCCGAGGTGAGACCGAGGGCAAGGCTGCGCTGAACCAGCACAAAGTAGATCACCACGGACAACCGGTACGGTGATGCTGGTGACGCGGCGCTAGTGCCTCATATCTCAGCGAACCGGCTGCGAGAACACGACGTCGTGCGATCATGAGAACTCCTTTGAAGCTCGCGGCTGAGCCAGGCCCCTGCGGGATCGAATAAACTTTTGCCTCAGGTGATGCATCACAGAAGTTAACACGATCGGAGCCAATATGGAACGGGATCAACGGCGCATCGTCCTCGCTGCGGACATCGGGGGCACCAGCAGCCGCATCGAGGTGCGGGCGGTTCCCGGCACCTCCGGTGCCGAATCGTCCGGCACCGACGCCCGCACCGCAACCACCGAGGGGGAACTGCTGGGAGCCGCCACCGGCCCGGGCTGCAACCTGCGCTCGAGCGGTCCGGAGGCGTTCACGACGCTCGCGGCCACCATGCGCGACGCGCTCGGGGAGGTGTCGGGGCACGAGGTGAGCCACGCGGTGCTCGCCTTCGCCGGGGCGGGACCCGCGCAGCATCAGCAAGTGCAGCGCGCCACCCACGAGGCCGCGGCGCCGCTGGGGATCGACGCCTCCCGACTCACCGTCACCGACGACCACCTGGTGGCGTTCCTGGCCGGCGAGGTGGGGGACGACGGGATCCTGCTGCTGGCCGGGACCGGGGCCGTTGCGGTCACCTACCGGCAGCGCCGGGCAGTGGAGCGGCGCGACGGCATGGGGTGGCTGCTGGGGGACATCGGTTCAGCGGTGTGGCTGGGCCGCCGCACCGTGCAGGCCGTGGCCGCGGACCTCGACAGTCGCGGTCGCCGCACCCTGCTCACCGAGCGGGTGGGCGACATGCTGGACCTGGATCTGCGCGACGGCCTGCTGCCGCCCTCCCCCACCGGCGACGTGCGCCAGGACCTGATCCGGGCCGTGGACCGGATCGCCCCGGCCGGGTACCCGGCGGGGCTGGGTCGCTTCGCTCCCCTGCCGGGCACGGTGCTGGAGGATCCGGCCGCACGGGAGATCCTCGATACCGCGATCCGCCACTTCTGCACCACGGTGCGGGAGATGGACCCCTCCCTGGGCCTGCCCGTGGTGCTGGCCGGTTCCGTGCTTGCCACCCCCGGTCCGATCCGGGACGAGGTGGTCACCGGGTTCGACGCCGAGGGCCGGGAGCACCGCACCGTCTCCTCCGGACTGCCGGGAGCGGTGCGCCTGGCCACCGAGATGGCTGCCGAGATGGCGGGTGGGCAGAACCGATGAATGCCGGCGCGTCGTCGGCCGGCGCCACGGCACCCTCCCAGCAGGCCGGGGCCGAGCCCGCTCGCCCCGCATCGGTGCGGCAGCCTCGGCCGGCGCGTCCCCGTCCCGCTCGGGAGCGACGCCGCTCCCGCACCCTCCGGCAGCGGCTGCTCTCCCCCGGCCTGCGGGTGCTGTTGGCCATGGGCATCGCCACCGCCATCACGATGGTGCTCGTCCTGACGATCCCCGAGCTGAACTACGTGCTGGCCGACGATCAGGCCGATGCCACCGCGGCCGCCATGCTGATCACCATCGCCACGGTCGCCGCGTTCGGTGTCATCAACGCCGCGCTGACCTACTGGGCGACGACCGGGGTCTCGCGCAACCGCCTGGTGGCCTCGATGCGGCTGCTGCGCGTGCAGCGCTACCGGCGCCTGTACCGGTGGGTGACGGGGTACGGCGGGCCCGTGATGGAGGTGCTGCAGCTGATGCTCAGCGCGGGCATCGCGATCGCCCTGATGGTGATGAGGCCGTCCGGCATCGCCATCCCGATCCTGCTCGCCTTCACCATCGGTGCGCTGGTCTCCGCCTGGATCGGCTCGGTGATGACCTACGCCCTGGAGTACGTGGCGGAGGACGCCTGGGGGGACGCCTTCGACCTGCATGCCACGCCCGGGCCGGAGCGCTCGATGCGCGACTACGTGTACGCCGCGACGCTGATCCAGACCACCGCCGGGGTGGGCGACTTCCTGCCGCGCACGTCGGCGGCACGGAAGCTGGTGCGCGATCAGGCCGTCCTGGCCCACGTGACGGTCACCATCCTGATCACCCTTGGCGTGTCCGTGGTGGTCACCGCCCTGGGCTGAGGCCGCGCAGCTCTCCAGGCCAGCGCCTAGGATGGTGCACGTCTGCTTGCCGCTGGGCACGGTGCCGGAGCCACCTCCGCGTGCACCCGCCCGACGCCCGATCCGGAAGGCCCCTCGATGTCCGAGCTCCACGACCCGGTCCCCACCCGCGAGAAGGTGCTGGTGATCGGCGCCGGTCCCGCGGGACTCGCCGCCGCCGCCGCCCTGAAGGCCCTGGAGGTGCCCTTCGACCTGGTGGACCGCTCCGCCCACGTGGGCGGCATCTGGAACGAGGAGCGGGAGGACTCCCCCACCTGGCGCTCGATGGAGATGGTCTCCTCGCGCCGCTTCACGCAGTACGAGGACATGATCCAGCCGGTGTCCTTCCCCGACTACCTGCGGCCCGAGCAGATGGGCAAGTACCTGCGCGCCTATGCGGCCCGCTACGACCTCACCGAGCACTTCCGGCCCGGCGTCGAGGTGCGCTCTGCGCGCCCGTTCTCCGAGGGCGTGTGGCAGGTGGAGTTCTCCACCGGGGAGATCCACATCTACGCCGCGGTGATCTCCGCCCACGGCATCTCCGAGCGACCCCACCTCCCCGCCTGGGCGGCCGAGGTCGATCCCGCGATCCACGTGATCCACTCCAAGCAGTGGAACGGCGCCGACGGCCTGGAGGGCAGGCGCGTACTGGTGGTGGGGTCCGGCCAGTCCGCGGCCGACATCGCGGTGGACGCCGCCCGTCGCGCCCTGGAGGTGCGCTGGTCCGTGCGCACCGGACACTGGATCGTGCCCCGCCACATCGCCGGCATGCCCGGGGACGTGGCTGCTTCCCGCGAGCCCGCCGCGCTCGGGAAGCTCAGCGACGCGATCGCACAGACGGTCATCGGCCGGATGGCCGGGGACCCGTCGGACGTCGGGCTGCCCAAGCCGTCCGCGAGCGTCCTGGAGGACGCGGTGATCATCTCCGACGACGTGCTGGACCGGATCCGCGAGGGCCGCATCACCCCGATCGCCCCGGTGACCGGGGTACGGGCCGACGGCACGGTGGTCTACGCCGACGAATCCGACTACCGGCCCGACCTGATCGTGCTGGCCACCGGGTACGAGACCGGTGCGGACCACCTCCCGGAGGACGTCATCCCCCGCACCGCCCGCGGTGAGCTGGACCTGTTCCTGGGAGCGTTCCCACGGGGTCGCGACGACCTGGTGGTGCTCGGTCAGAACCGGGTCTCCGGTGGGGTGCTGCCGATCCTGGTGGAACAGGCCGACATCGCCGCCTACCTGATGAAGGCCGTGCGCGACGGCTCCCCCGCCCTCACCCAGTTCCACCGCGCCCGCGCGGGCTCCGATTCCGCGGTGCCGGTGACCACCGCGGGCAAGGGCGGCGGCCTGCTGGGCCGGATCACCGAGAAGCTGGGCACGGCCCCGGTCAACCGCCGCGCTGCCGAGTCCACGCCTCCGGCCACTCGCAATCCGGCCGACTCCTCCGAGGGCCGTGTGGTGCCGTTCGTGGACCGCGACCGCCTGCTGGGACGCCTGCGCACGGTGCGGTCGCTGTTCGCCTGACCCGCCCGCGGCACGGCTCGGGGCGATCCTCCACCGGGAGCATTGAGGCGTTCCCGCGGGAACGTCACTCCGAGCCGGTTCGTCAGCTCCCGCGCAGGACGGAATGCGCCGTGCCGTGCGCTCGGATCGATGGGCACCTGCCCAAGTCATTCACCGTGCACAGGGGTTGAGCCACGTGACGTCCGTGAATCGGGCGAAATCGGAGTCTGCGCTGACAACCGGCACCCCGTACTGGATGGCCAGAGCCGCGAGCTGGGCATCGGGAACCAGGTTGCCGGTCACATCGTGCTTCTCCATCAGGCCACGCAGGATCGACCAGCTCGCCGGGGTGACATCGGGCATCCACGCCGCGGGGGCCCCGAGCCAGTCGTCCACGAAGACCGCTGCGGTGGGTGCCGACAAGGGCGTGCCCATGATCCGGGGGTGCGTGGCGATGCGCAGGAACGCCGACAGGCTCTGCCATGGAAGTCCGATCCTCACCTCACCGTTGAGGTGCTCCTCGAGGAAGGACCTGGCGGAGGGGTGGTCCCGAGCTGACTCGTCCACCGCATAGAGCAGGATGTTGGCGTCGACGATCATTCGTGATCGAGAGTGTCCAGGACCTCGCCGATGTTCCTGACATCAATGCGAGCTCCGAGCGATTCGGTGCGCTGGACGAACCGCTGCCGCGCGCTGCCGCGTTGCATCCCCCGTCGCGCAAGGGTGACCACAGCTTCACTGGTGCCCAGCCCGTGCTCGCGACGGAGCCTGGCGACCTCGGCCTCGACATCCGGCGTGAGATTGACGGTGGTTCTCATGCATTCAGCGTAGCATCAGTGATGCACGCATCATGCATCACTGATGCGCACTGCGGGGATCCCCGCGGGATCCCCGCACCAGCGCCGGATCGAACTGTCAGCTCCCGGTTGTGGTGCGCACTCCTGGTTTCAGGACGAGCTGCGAACCGGCCGCCTGGCGGCGACCCCTCCGGAGCACGACCGGAACGACCGCCGCGCAGAGCACGGCCAGACCAGTGACGAGGATCCCGACCCTGCGCTGGTCGGCCAGGGCGTCCGGCCACCACTGCCGACCCGTCGCGCCGAACCAGGTGGCCGCCAGCAGGATGTCCGTGGTGGACAGGGCGATGCCCGCCACCACGAGCAGAAGGAGCGGCGCGCCCGCCACCAGCGCGGCACGGGCCACCGTGGAGCGTCGACGCTTGCTGGCCACCTCGGTGGCAGGGGCTTCCTCAAGCACCGTGCGCACCAGCAGCACCGCGAGCACGCCACCGACCAGGGCGAGCACCTGCAGCCCCAGATGGGCGACGTGGCTCTCGAGCGCGACGCGCAGCCCGGGCCCGGCGTACACCGCGATCAGCAGGGCCACCGGGGCGGCGGCCACCAGGGCGGCGAGCCAAGTGCGTCCCCGCACCAGCACGCGCACAGGTGCCGGCACGGTGAGCGCACTGCCGATCAGGGCGCCTGCCGACAGCAGCAGCACGTGCTGCAGCACGTGGGCGGAGACGAGCACCTTGGCGTACACGTTCAGTGCACCGGAGGTGACCAGCACCAGCAGCGCAGCCCCTCCCACCAGGCGCATGCTCGCTGCCCGCTCGCGGGACGGCGCGGCGGGGCGCCACCACCACAGCAGCAGGGCGCAGGCCAGGGCCATGCCGAAGGGGTCGGGCCGCCACTGGGTGAGCACCGTGGTGAGCTCCGGGGCCGGAGGCAGCGGGTAGCCGGAGAGCACGGCGGCCGGGCCCGGAGGCGGAGGGACTGCCTCGGCCGGCGGCGGGGAGGAGCTCATGGCCGCGGCCAGGGACACGGCCAGCCCCAGCAGGACCAGCTCCGTCAGGGCGAGCCTGCGGTACACCGCCACCGGCGGCAGGCCCTGCCCATCGTCAGCGGTGCGAGCGAGGCCGGTGGCGATCTGGCGACGCTGCAGAGCGCCCATCACGCCGAGCGCCAGCAGCAGCACGGCCTTGGCGACGCCGATCTGCACATAGGGGTGGGTGAGCAGCTCGGCCGGGGAGTTCATGCGCACCGCGAGCGCCCATACGCCGCTAAGGGCGAGGGCGATCCAGGCGATCAGGGCCAGGTGGGAGTAGCCGCGCACCACGGCGGCATCGTCCCGGGAGGTGGCCGGCAGCAGCTGCAGCACGGCCAGGCCGCCCAGCCAGATGCCCACGGCCAGCAGGTGCACCATCATGGTGGAGGTGGCGACCTCGTGGGTGTCCCCGCCGGAGGCGTGCCCGGTCATGGCGGCGCAGAACGCCACGGCGGCGATCATCACGGTGACCACGCGGGCCAGGCCCCGGGAGGACCCGGTGACGGCCACAGCGGTGGCTGCGGCGCTGACCAGCAGGGCTGTCAGCAGCCACACCCCCAGGTCCGTGGCCAGGTACACGCTGAGGTCGGAGCCGAATCGGTCCGATCCGACCGGCTGTCCAGTGGCGATCGCGTAGGAGAACAGCAGGGCGACGCCGCGCGCCACCGTGGTCACGCCCGCGGTCACCGCCACCACCAGCATGGCGCGGGAGCGGTCGGCCTCCTCGCGCAGCAGCCATCCGGCCAGCAGCGCCCCGCCCAGGGACATCGCGCCGGCGAGGTCGGCGATCAGGGCGGCGACAGGCGCCCCGGTGCGGGCGATCAGTCCTGCATCGCGCAGCACGGGGTTGCCGGCCCCGGCGGCGTCGGCCGCGAGCACCGAGATCGCGGCGAGCACCAGCAGGACGGCGCCTCCGATGAGGGCCGGGACCAGCGGGGAGCGGTCGGGACGGGAGTCGGCGTCAGAGCGGCGGGCTGCAGCGTCGCGGGCGCCGCGCCGGGAGGGGGGTGCGGTCACGAGCCGATCACCAGGCCCAGCCATAGGGCGGCCATGCCGGTGCCGATGGTGAACAGCACGTAACCGAGCCCGAGCACCGGCGCCCCGCGCCGCACCAGGTTCACCACGTCCAGCGTCGCGGTGGCCACCGTGGACAGGGCCCCGCAGTACCCCACGCCCAGCAGCAGGTACAGCAGCTCGAGGGGCCCTCCGACCGATCCCAACCGCATCACCAGGATTCCCAGCAGCAGGCAGGCCAGGAGGTTCGCCAGGAAGGTCGCCCACGGCATCATCTCCAGGCCGGTGGGCAGGTGCCCGCGGCCGGACCTCTCGCGGGCGGCGGCACGCTGCTCCATGAGCACGATCAGGCCCCAACGGCTGGCCGCTCCCCCGGCGCCGCCCAGGGCGACCACGAGCATGCTCAGCAGGAAGATCATGCGCTCACCTGCTCCGGACCACGGCGTGCCAGGAAGCGCGCGAGAAGCATGCCCACCACCAGGGCGCCGATGCTGAGCACCAGCGAGAGGGTGGCGTAGACGATGGCGAGGATCGCGAAGTCCGCACCCATCATGGCCGCCCCGTCCAGCACTGCCGTGGACATGGTGGTGAAGCCCCCGCACAGGCCGGTTCCCAGCAGCGGCTGCATCCAAGGCCTGCCCGGCCGCACCTCGAGCACTCCGACCAGTGCCCCCAGCCCCAGGCATCCCAGCGCGTTGGCCAGCAGGGTCGCCCAGGGCAGCTCCACCAGGGTGGGCGTGGCCAGGCTCGGTACGGCCGCGCTCAGCAGGAACCGCAGCAGTGCACCGAGCGCCCCGCCGGCCGCGACCAGGAGGACGACCTGCCGGGAGGGAAGGGGCGTCCGCGGAGGACCGGAGCTGAGGGTCTCGGCCTCGGTGCTGTCCTCCAGTCGCAGCGCGTCCATCTCGGCGGTGTGCATGCGCGCGTCATCGCGGCGGGCCGTCGGGCGCGGAGAGGGGGAGGTCACCGCTTCAGCGTACCGAGGCGCACCGGATCGCGGTCACCGCCGGCCTCGGGTGCGGGCCCGCTGAGACGGAGGAGTCGAACGCAGCGGTCATCCCCACACGAGTCCGAGCGCCGGGTCCTCCAGCACGGCGGAGATGTCGCGCAGCAGTTCGGCACCGAGGGCCCCGTCGATCAGGCGGTGGTCGAAGCTCAGGGCGAGCTGGGCGATCTGCCGGGGCACCACCTGGCCGTCCACCACCCATGGCTTCTCCTTGATGGCGCCGATCCCCAGGATCACCGACTCGCCGGGGTTGAGGATCGGGGTGCCCGAGTCGATGTTGAACACGCCGAAGTTGGTGATGGTGATGGTGCCCTCGCGGGTTGCCGACAGCGGAGTGCGACCGGCCCGTGCGGTCTTGGCGAGCTCGTCGATCTCCTCGGCCAGCTCCCGCAGGGTCATCAGGTGGGCGTCCTTGATGTTCGGGACGATCAGACCCCGCGGCGTGGCCGCGGCGATGCCGAGGTTCACGAAGTGCTTGTAGACGATCTCGCCGGCGTCCTCGTCCCAGGAGGCGTTGACCTCCGGGTTGCGGCGGATCGCCACCAGCAGCGCCTTGGCCACCACCACCAGGGGGCTCACCTTCACCCCGGACCACTCGCGCGAACCGCGCAGCTGCTGCACGATGCGCGTGGCAGCAGTCATGTCGACCTCGTTGAACACGGTCACGTGCGGGGCGGTGAAGGCGGAGGCCACCATCGCCTCGGCGGTGCGCTTGCGCACCGAGCGGATCGGGACCCGGGTGGTGCGCTCGTCGCTGGTGACGCCGGCGAAGGGCTGGTGGCGGCTGGACTTCATGGCGGCGTCCAGGCCCTCGGGGGCCTGCGGCGACTCCTCGGGGAAGTACTGGCCGTCGTGCACGGTGACGGTGTCGCCGCTCATGGCGCGCTGTTGGGCGGCCAGCACGTCCTCGCGGGTGACGGTGCCATCGGGCCCGGTGGCCAGCACGTCGGCGAGCGCGATGCCGAGGTCGCGGGCGAGCTTGCGCACGGGCGGCTTGGCGAGGATCCGGTCGATGGGGACCTGGGTGTCCTCCTCCTGGGCGGTGCGGCGGCGCCGGCGGCGCTGGGGGGCCGACGGTGCGCCGTAGCCCACCAGGTTCTTGGGCTGGTCCTGCTCCGCGTCCTCCGCGGCCCCGTCGGCCCCGGTGTCCTGCGCTGAACCGGCGTCCTGCGCGGAACCGACGCTCTGCCCGGGGTCGGCGTCCCGCTGCGAGTCGGGATCCTTGCCGGGGTCCTGCTCCGCGGCCTGGGCGGTCTCCTGCGGGGTGGCCTCCACGGCGTCTCCGGCGGCAGGGCTCTGCTCGGGGGCGGGGCCGCCGCTGGTGTCGATCTCCAACAGCGGGGCGCCGACGGGCACCTCCTGACCGATGGACACCAGCACCTTGGTGACGGTGCCGGCGACGTGGCTGGGCAGTTCGACGGCGCTCTTGGCGGTCTCCACCTCGATCACGGCGTCGTTGATGGCGATCGTGTCGCCCACGGAGACCTTGATGTCGACGATCTCGGCCTCGGTGAGGCCCTCACCGGGGTCGGTGAGATTGATGCGGACGATCCGACTGTCGGGCGCGGAGCTGGATGCCTGGGGGTCGGTGGGGTCAGCCATGGGATGGTCCTTCCACGGGGGTGGGAACAGTCAGTGTGCGAGGACGCGATCCACGGCGTCCAGCACCCGGTCCAGATCGGGCAGGTAGGCGTGCTCCATGCGGGCCGGCGGGTAAGGGGTGTGGTAGCCGCCCACTCGCAGCACGGGCGCCTCCAGGTGGTAGAAGCACTCCTCGGCCACGCGGGCGGCGATCTCACCGCCCAGACCTCCGAGCACGGGGGCCTCGTGCACGATCACCAGGCGGCCGGTGCGCTTGACCGACTCGTAGACCGTGGGCAGGTCCAGGGGTGCCAGCGAGCGGGCGTCGATCACCTCGAGGTCGACGCCCTCGGCCGCCGCGGCCTCGGCGCTCTCCAGGGCCAGCGGGAGGCTGGGGCCCCAGGCCAGCAGGGTGGCGTCGGTGCCGGGGCGGGCCACGGCTGCCTCCCAGGGGGACAGCTCGGGCCGGTGGTCGGGATCCACGTCGCCCTTGACCCAGTAGCGGCGCTTGGGCTCCAGCATGATCACCGGGTCGTCGCTCTCGATGGCCTGGCGGGTCATCCAGTAGGCGTCCTGGCTGGTGGCGGGGGCCAGGATGCGCAGTCCCGCGGTGTGGGCGAACAGTGCCTCGGGGCTCTCGGAGTGGTGCTCCACCGCGCCGATGCCGCCGCCGTGGGGGATGCGGATCACGATCGGCAGGCTCACCCGGCCCTGGGTGCGGTAGTGCATCTTGGCGACCTGGGTGGTGATCTGGTTGAAGGCCGGGAACACGAAGCCGTCGAACTGGATCTCCACCACGGGCCGATACCCCCGGTAGGCCAGGCCCACGGCGGTGCCCACGATCCCGGCCTCGGCCAGCGGGGTGTCCACCACCCGCTGGGAGCCGAACTCGGCGTGCAGACCGTCGGTGACGCGGAAGACGCCGCCGAGCACGCCCACGTCCTCCCCCATGATCAGCACGCGGTCATCGGCGCGCATGGCGTCGCGCAGTCCCGCGGTGATCGCCTTGGCGATGGGAAGAGTGCTGCTGGTGGTGCTCATCGGCCGCTCCCCCCGCCCGTCGCGCCGGATCCCTCGGTGCTGTCTGCGTCGCCCTCGAACTGGGCGACGTACTGCAGGTACTGCTCGCGGTCGCGCTCCACCACGGGATGGGGCTCCGCGTAGACGTGGTCGAACATGGCTACCGGGTCCGGATCGGGCATGTCGTGGATGAAGTGGTGCAGGCGCATGGCGAGGTCGTGGGCCTCCTCCTCGCAGGCCTTCACGTAGGTCTCGTCGATCTCGTCGAGCTGGGCGAGGTGGCGGCGCAGGCGCAGGATCGGGTCCTTGTCGGCCCACTGCTGCTCCTCCTCGCTGCTGCGGTAGCGGGAGGCGTCGTCGCTGGTGGTGTGGGCGGCCATGCGGTAGGTGATGGCCTCGATGAAGCGGGGCCCTTCCCCGGCGCGGGCCGCGTCCATGGCCGAGCGCACGGCGGCGAGTACGGCCAGCACGTCGTTGCCGTCCACCCGGATCGAGGGGATGCCCCAGCCGCGGGAGCGCTGGGCCAGTGGCACCCGGGTCTGCACGGAGGTGGGCACGGAGATCGCCCACTGGTTGTTCTGGGTGTAGAACACCACCGGTGCCTGGAAGGAGGCGGCGAAGGTGAAGGACTCGGAGACCTCGCCCTCGCTGGAGGCGCCGTCGCCGAACAGGGCCAGCACCGCGGTGTCGCTGTCGAGGTCGCCGGTTCCCACCAGGCCGTCGCGCTGCAGGCCCATGGCGTAGCCCACGGCATGGGGGGCCTGGGAGCCCAGCACGATCATGTACGGGTGGGTGCGCAGCTCGTACGGGTCCCAGCCGCAGTGGGAGATCCCGCGGTACATCTCCAGCAGGCGCATCGGCTCGATGCCGCGCGCCCAGGCGACCCCGTGCTCGCGGTAGGTGGGGACGAGGTAGTCCTGGGTGCGGGCCGCGTGCCCGGCGCCGATCTGCGCGGCCTCCTGCCCGAGCGCACTGGCCCACAGGCCCAGTTGGCCCTGCCGCTGCAGCGAGGTGGCCTCGAGGTCTGCCGCGCGGATCATCACCATGTCGCGGTAGTAGCCGCGCAGGCGCTCCGGGGAGGCCAGGTCCGGTCCGGGGTCGGCGGTCGCTGACGCATCGCCCTCAGCGGCACCTGCGGGGGATGCGGTGCTGTGCCCCGCCAGGACGGCGTCCAACTCCTCGTGGGGGGTCCGGGTGCCGTCGGGAGCCAGGAGCTGGGTCATCGGCTCCTGGTCGGCGACAGGCGGGATGGTGGTCGAGAACGCGCTCACCGCTCGATCGTAACCTACGGTTCCGTAGGGTGAGAGGGAGGAGCCTCGCCGACCGACTCCGGCGCGCCGTAGGGACCACTGCTGCTCACGATCGCGGCAGCTGGACGCGACTGCCACGCGCGCATCCCCGCTGCAAGAGTCACCACGGCGAGGAGGATGCAGGGCAGGGCGACGTACACCAGCATGAGCGGACTCTCCGGCAGCCGCGCATCCCACCGTGCGAGGACCCTCGCCACCACGGCGAACGCGAACACGAGAATGCCGGCGCAGGTGGCCAGCCCGGCCGCGATGGCCTCGTCGGTGCCACGGGGGAGATCGGTGCCGATCTCCTCGCCGCCCCTCATCGCGAGCAGGGGACCAGCGAGGAGCACCGCGCCCACGAGGCCGAAGAGGATCAGCCAGAGGGCCACCCGCACGCAGCGGCGGGCCCAGTCAACTCTGACTGCGGGCCCGGCGCACTCCCCCTGCGCCGATCAGCACGGTGAGAACGATGACGATCCACCAGATCAGATCCATGGCTCCCCCTCGCCCGGTGACTGCCTGGGCGCGAGCGTACCAACGGCGTGATCCACTTCACAAGACGCAGTCGATCCTGGCCACATGCCCGCGCGCCGGCGGCGTGGCACGCGCCTTCGACGCCGTCCCGGCGGTGTACGGGGAGCTCACCCGCGCCGGCCCCCCGCAGGCCAGGCTGATCGGGCGTGTCCTGCATGTCTCCCGGATCGAGGAACGCACCGGACGTGCAACCCGAGCGGAGATCACCGTGGCCGAGGACGGCACGCTGCTGGGACTGGCGTACACCGAGTCGGACGCCGACTGAGAGGAAGCACGCTCCCGGTCACGGCCCGGCAGCTCCTCACTGCACAGCGGAGCCCTTCCGTGCATCCTGCGCCGCGAACAGGGCCTCGAGGTCCAGCGGCTCCTGGTCGACGTCGAGGTCCTGCACCGGCAGGGGGCAGTCGCCCAGGTCGGTGATGGGCAGGCGCTCGCCGTCCCGGTTCATCGACTGGTGGGCGATCACCCCGGGCAGGGTGTAGCGGGCGGCCTGCCAGGCGTTGACCATGGGCTGCATGCCGTCGGCCACGGCGCGGGCGAAATCGTCCACCAGGAAGTGGTGGGCCCCCTCGTGGCCGTTGGGCTTGCCCTGGAGCTCCTTGGGCAGGCGCGCCTGGTGGTGGGCGGGGGCGGCACCGGCCACGAAGGCGTCGCGCAGGGCCGGGGAGACGTCGGCCAGGCGCGGATCGTCCAGGCTCATGGTGGCGCCGGTGGCGATCAGGTCGGTCACCTCCAGCACCCGCTGCTTGTCGTGCCAGTAGGTGACCTCCACGGTCTCCTCGAAGGAGGACTCCTCGCCGAAGAACCGGAAGCGGGACTCGCGCTTGTGGGAGGGGTAGCCAACGCGGCGCAGCTCATTGGTGCGGAACGCGCCGCCGTTGTCCATCTCGAACAGGGCGAAGGCGTTGGAGACGTCGTTGCCGAACATCGAGACGCTCTTGTCGAACACCCCGTCGCCACGGGTGTCGGGGCGGCCGATCGCGGAGACGGAGACCGCGTGGTTCGGGATCACGCCCAGGATGCCGCCGATCGAGTGCGTGGGGTACAGCAGCGGCGGGTAGGAGGCGGTGGACTTCCACTGCTCGCCGCCGGAGTACTTGTAGGCGTCGTAGAACCCCAGGTCCATGTCGTGGACGTAGTCGCCCTCGGCGTAGAACACCTCACCGAACACGCCCTGCCGGTACAGGCGGCGGGCCAGCACCACTGCGGCGTTGTACTGGCTGGTCTCGCCCATCATGTACACCAGGCCGCTGCGCTGCACCTCCTCGGTGATCTGACGGATCTCCTCCTCCTCGATGGCCATCGGCACGGAGGAGTACACGTGCTTGCCGGCGCGCAGGGCGGCCAGGGCGTGCTGGCCGTGGGTCCAGCGCTGGGTGAAGATCGCCACGGCGTCCACGTCGGAGTCCAGCAGCTGCTCGAGGGTGTCGAAGCGCCCGGCGAACGGCACACCGCGTGCTTCGACGGCGTCGATCCGCTCGGGGATCGAGTCCACCGCGTAGAGGGCGTCGATCTCGGGGTGAGCGGCGAACAGCTCCGCGAAGTGGGAGCCGAACTGGCCGATGCCGACGATGCCGAGAGTGAACGTCATGGAAGGCTCCTGAGCTGGAAGAACGACGAAATGGAGGCAGGGCTGCGGGGCTGGGTCACGGCCACGCGGCACCGGGCGGGTGGCTGCGGACCAGCCTAGTGATCGTTCCCGGGCCGACACGCCACGAGCGTCCCCCGGGATGGCCGGCGGCATCCGGAACGGGGGTCAGATCCTCCGCCATCGGCCGTTGCGGAGCACCTCGCGCCACGGCGGGACCACCTGCCCGCGGGCAGCCATGCGGCGGCGCAGGTTGCGGCGGCTCACCAGCATCCCGGTGATCCCGGCGAGGATCAGCGGGATCTGCACCGCGAAGGCGATGCGGAAGGCCTCCAGGTCGTAGGCACCGTCGGGACGCAGGGCGTCCAGCACCAGGCCGATCACCAGGATCGCCACCAGGCCGCCGACGAAACCGCCCATGATCACCACACCGGTCGCGGTGCCCAGGCGGTGCCGGGCCAGGTCCGTGCGCGGGAAGTCGAAGCCCACGTTGGAACCGGGACCGCCGATCGCCAGGCCTGCCACCAGCACGATCAGCAGCCACATAGGGGCGGGTCCCGGCCAGAGCACCAGGGCGATCAGCGGCACCAGGATGGTGGCGATGATCAGCAGCACCAGGGTGGAGCGTCGCAGCGGGTGGCGCTGGGTGAGCGCGCCGATCACGGGCCCGGAGACGATGCCCGCGATCACCAGGACCGTCATCACCCCGGATGCCACCGGCAGCGGCAGCCGCTCTCCCGCCGTGAGGTACGGGAACCCCCACATCATGGAGAACACGATCCCGGGGAACCCGGAGGTGAGATGGGTGAAGAATCCGAGCTGGGTGGCGGGGTGGCGAAGGATGCGTCCCAGCACCAGGGGGATGCGCCGAAGGTCCTGCTTCACGGTGGGGCGGCGCGTCCCAGGTGGGGTGGCTCGCACCAGGAGAAGTGCCAGCAGCGCTCCGCAGGCCGCCACCCCGGCAGAGGCGGTGAAGGCCGGGGTCCATCCGTGCAGGGACAGGATCATCACGAAGGGCACGGCGGAGGCGATCTGCCCCACCTGGCCCAGGATCCCGGTGAGCTGGGTGAGGACGGGGACCCGGGCGGCGGGGAACCAGGCCGGCACCAGGCGGATGGCACTGGAGAACGTGAGGGCGTCCCCCGCACCCACCACCACTCGCGCCAGGATCGCCACGGTGACGGTGTCGGCGTGGGCCAGCAGCAGCTGACCGGCGGCCATCAGCACGGCGCCGGCGGCGAGCGTGACCCGGGAGCCGTACCGGTCCAGCAGCAGGCCGGCCGGGACCTGCGCCAGCGCGTACACCAGCAGCTGCACCACCACGAAGGTGGAGACGATGGTGGCGGAGGCGCCGAAGCGCTCGGTGGCGTCAAGTCCGGCCACACCCATGGTGGTGCGCTGCAGCACTGCCGAGGCGTAGGTGAGCACGGCCGCGATCCACACCACGTAGGCCCGCGGGCCTCCCAGACGTGGCGCGCTGACGCTGCTCATCGGCTCTGCTCCTTCCTCGATCCGGCTCGGTCCTGCCGGTCCGCCGCCAGGAGGGTACGCCCAAGGGCCGCTCGGGGCGTACCGGCCCCAGTGGGTTGCCGTGGACCGTCGGCGCCTCTCAGGCCTGCGCGTCGCGCTCGCGCCACTGGCCGCAGATGTCGATCAGCAGGTCGTTGGCCTCCTGCTCGGCGATGGTGGCACGCACACCGTCCACCCCATAGGCCCGCAGCACCAGGCCGCGCTGCTCGGCGAAGGCGGTGAACTGCGCGCTGCGCTCGGCCAGCGGGAAGTACAGGAAGTTGCCCTGGCTCACCGGCAGCTCCCAGCCCTGCGCCCGCAGTGCATCGGCCACGCGCGCGCGTTCCTCACGGATCCATGCGGCCCGCTGCTCGAGCTCGGCCATCACGGCCGGCTCGCAGCTGGCCAGGGCCGCGGCCTGGGCCAGGGATCCCGCTCCGAAGGGCACGGTGACCTGGCCAAGTGCACGGGCCAGCCGGGGGTGGGCCACGGCGTAGCCGATCCGCAGGCCCGCCAGGCCCTGCATCTTGGAGAAGGTGCGCAGCAGCACCACGTTGGGATGGTCGCGGAAGATCGTGGCGGTCTCGGCCACGGAGTCGGGGTCGTGGAACTCCCGGTAGGCCTCGTCCAGGGCCACCGCCACGTGCTCCGGCACCCGGCTCAGGAAGACGCGGATCTGCTCGGTGGTCAGCGAGGGCCCGGTGGGGTTGTTGGGTGTGCACAGCAGCACCAGGCGGGTGCGGTCGGTGATGGCGGCGGCCATGGCCTCGAGGTCGTGCTCGAAGGTGGCGGTCAGGGGAACCGGGACGCTGACCCCACCGTGGGAGCCCACCAGGATCGGGTAGGCCTCGAAGGAGCGCCAGGCGAAGACCACCTCGTCGCCGGGGTCGACGACGGCGCGCACCAGATCGCCGCAGACGGCCACCGAGCCCGTGGACACGGCGATCTGCGTGGGGTCCACGCCGTGCAGGGCACCGAGCGCCTCCCGCAGGGCCACCGCACCCATGTCGGGGTAGCGGTTCGCGCTGTCCATCGCGGTGATCACGGCCTCCCGCACCGCCGCGGGCGGAGGGAACGGCGACTCGTTCGAGGAGACCTTGAACCG
Source organism: Brachybacterium sp. p3-SID957 (assembly GCF_025144775.1). Classification (NCBI taxonomy): domain Bacteria; kingdom Bacillati; phylum Actinomycetota; class Actinomycetes; order Micrococcales; family Dermabacteraceae; genus Brachybacterium; species Brachybacterium sp. p3-SID957. The sequence continues at coordinate 18,905 of NZ_JALXKT010000037.1, forward strand.
ATGGCCTTCCCCGTCGGCAGCGGGCTTGCCGGCCACGTAGGCGGGCAGCGCCTCCAGCGCGGAGCGCAGTCGGATCGACTCGGAGCGCGGTGTAGCGGTCATGGCCTCAGGTTATGCCCGATCGAGATCACCGCACCGGGCAGGCCGAGGGATGGGCTGTGCATGCACCCTGCATGCCACCTATGCTTGGTGCATGCCAACGATCCAGGTGCGCAATGTTCCTGAGGAGACCAGTCGGGCACTCAAGGCGAAGGCCGCACTCGAGGGCAAATCGCTGAGCAACTACCTGCTCGACGAGCTCGAGCGGCTGGCCACCCAGCCCAGTCGCGCCGAGCTGCTGGCCCGCATCTCCGAGCGGGGGCGGCGTGAGCTCCCACCGGCAGAAGCTGTGCTGGCCCAGCAGCGGCCGAGCGCATGACCCTCGTGGTCGACGCGTCGGTGGTCGCCGAGGTCCTGCTCGGCACTGCTCGGGGTGCATCTGCCGTTCCGCATCTCGAGGGCCACGATCTGATCGCACCCCAGCACCTCACCGCCGAGGTGGCCTCTGTTGTGCGGGGCTGGTCCTTGGGCGGCCATCTGACCGAGGACGACGCGCTCCGGGCGTTCCGTGAGTTCCAGCAGCTGGGTGTGGAACAGGTGCCGATGATCGACCGGCTGCCGGCCGTCTGGGCACTCCGGCACAACCTCACGGCCTACGACGCGATGTACGTGGTGCTGGCACGCGTCATCGGCTGCCGCCTGCTCACACTCGATGCCCGTCTGGCCGCGGCAGCGCCCGATTGCGCCACCGTTCCCTGACGGTTCCTGCCGCGGTCTCGCTGCGATGCCGAGGCGGTAGCATGGCAACAGCGGCGTCTCAGGCATCCAGCAGCGCGCGGATCTCGCGCACCACCAGCTGCGGTTCGGTGATCGGCACCATGTGCCCGGAGCGATCCGCCTCCACCACATGCCCGCGCGGGAGGCTTTGCGCGCTGAGCCGGTGCGCCTCGTTCAGCAGTCGCCGCATCCGGTCGTCGAACTGGCTGGTGGAGGTGCCGGAGATGATCGTCACGGGTGCCTCCCCGAGATCCGGCGGCGAGCTGAGCAGGCCCCGCATCTCGCGGGTGAACATGCGGTTCTCGGCGATGGTGGCGCGGGCGGCGGCGAGCGTGGAGGAGGCGCGGGCCGCGGCGTCACGATCGGCCGACGGGAGACCCTCGAGGATGGCGCGGCCCAGCGGCTGCAGCAGCCCGGTGAGGGCCAGGGGCATGTACAGCAGGTCCTGCAGCACCCCGCTGGCACGAGTGGATCGGGCGAAGTAGAGGTCGCAGTTCTCGTCGGCGGGGTCCACCAGCACCACGCCGGCGGGTGGGGCGCCTCGGGCGGCGAGGCGGGCGGCGAGGGTGCGCACGATCGGCCCGCCCCAGGAGTGCCCCACCAGCAGCAGGCGGTCGTGCGGGACGACATGGACCACGGTCTCGAGGTCATCGGCCAGGCGCTGCAGGGTGCGCGGGGCCGGATCCGGATCGCTGCGCCCGTGGCCGGCCCGGTCGTAGGCCAGGACCAGGGCCTCCGTGGATGCGGCGAGAGCCCGTTGCACGGGTCCCCAGAACCGCCCGCTCACGCCCAGTCCCGATTCCAGCACCACCAGGGTGCGGAGCGAGGCCGACCCGGATGGGACGGCATGAGTCTTGGCCGCCGCCTGGGTCGGCTCCCCGGTCGACGTCACACCCGCCCCGGTTCGACGCAGGCCGTATATGTGCAGGGCGCGGCCGTCCGGGGTGCGGACGATCGTGGACAGCCGAGCAGTCGAACTCATGCATGCACGGTATGCGCCGAGGCCCTCCGTTCCCAGAGGGCCGCACCCCTTGCGGGAGCTCGGCACGGGCGAAACAATGTAGGTACGTAACTACATCACGGGGAGGGCACTATGACAACTGTGACGTCTCGCCAGTTCAACCAGGACGTGAGCGCCGCCAAGCGCGCCGCTGCGCACGGGCCGGTCGTCATCACCGATCGCAGTGAACCGGCGTTCGTCCTCCTCACCTTCGAGGAGTACAGGCGCCTCACGCAGGGCGGCATGGACGATCTCCTCAACCGGCTCAGGATGAGCGAGGACGTGGATGTCGAGTTCACCCCTGCACGGATCGACACGAAGGTGCCGGAGTTCTGATGCATCTCCTGGACACGAACGTCATCAGTGAGATCCGGAAGCCCTCTGCTGATACGAACGTGGTGGCATGGTTCCGGGAGCAGGAGCCCACCGCACTGTTCCTGAGCGCCATCACCATGTTCGAGCTGGATCTGGGAGTGCGCAGGCTCGAGCGCCGCGATCCCTTGCAGGGCGCTGCCCTGCGCAGATGGCTGGACGGCGCTGTCCGACAGTCCTTCCACGGCCGAGTGCTCGCGGTCGACGAACTGGTGGCACGGCGTGCCGCAGCACTGCAGGTGCCTGACCCGCGCCCTGACCGGGACTGCTTCATCGCGGCGACCGCCCTCGCTCACGGCTTGCGCGTGGTGACCCGGAACACCCGGGACTTCCAGCATCTGGAGGTCGAGCTGGTCAACCCCTGGGATGCCTGACCGCCTCGGGACATGCACTCCACCGAGCTCACCTGGGACACTGGTCCCATGCGCTTCCTAGGACAACTCATCGTCACAGCCCTCGCCCTGTGGGTGACCGCGCTGATCCTGCCGGGCATGCACCTGGGCGACGGCAGCGCCCCGCTGCTCACCCAGGTGCTCACCATCGGCGCGATCGCCCTGATCCTCGCCCTGGTGACCACGATCGTGCGGCCCATCCTCTCGCTTCTGGCCCTGCCGATCACCTGCCTCACCCTGGGCCTGTTCCAACTCGTCATCAACACCCTGATGCTGCTGCTGACCAGCTGGATCTCGGCCCAGTTCGGGCTGACCCTGCAGTTCGACTCCTTCTGGTGGGCGCTGCTGGCCGGCATCGTGATCGGCGTGCTCTCGGCGATCGTGGAGGCCGTGACCGGGCTGGGTGACGGCGAGCGCCGCGAGGCCTGAGCAGCGAGCTGGACCCGGTCGCTCGGGGGTGCGGACCTCCCGGCCGGCCGGGCCCGAGGTGATGGGACAATGGTCCCCATGGCCCACTCCTTCGCCGACATCACTCCGCCGATCGCGCTGACCCCGCTGGACGGGCGCTACCGCGCACAGGCCGCGCCCCTGGTCGATCACCTCTCCGAGGCGGCCCTGAACCGCTCCCGCCTGGTGGTGGAGACCGAGTGGATGATCCACCTGCTCGACGCCGGCGCTATCCCCGGCCTGCGCACACTCACCGAGGACGAGATCGCGCTGCTGCGCGCCATCCCTGAGGACTTCGGCGCCGAGGGCATCGCCGAGCATGCGGAGATCGAGAAGGAGACGGTCCACGACGTCAAGGCGATCGAGTACTACATCAAGCGTCGCCTGGCCGGCACCTCCCTGGAGCCGCTCGCGGAGGTGGTGCACATCTTCTGCACCAGCGAGGACGTCAACAACCTCTCCTACGCGCTGATGATCAAGGGCGCGATCGAGCGGGTGTGGCTGCCGGCCCTGCGCGAGGTGATCGACGACCTCTCCGCCCTGGCCCGCGAGACCGCCCAGGTGCCGATGCTCTCGCGCACCCACGGCCAGCCCGCGACCCCCACCACCCTGGGCAAGGAGATGGCGGTGTTCGCCCACCGCCTGGCGCGGCAGGTGCGCCGCATCGAGGCCGATGAGTACCTGGGCAAGATCAACGGCGCCACCGGCACGTACGCCGCCCATGCGATCTCCGTGCCGGGCACGGACTGGCAGCAGGTCTCCCGCAGCTTCGTGGAGCACCTGGGGCTCACCTGGAACCCGCTGACCACGCAGATCGAGTCCCACGACTGGCAGGCCGAGGTGTACGCGGACGTGGCCCGCGCCGGCCGGATCCTGCACAACCTGGCCACCGACATCTGGACCTACATCTCCCTGGGGTACTTCCGCCAACGGCTCTCCGCCCAGGGTGGCACCGGGTCCTCCACCATGCCGCACAAGGTGAACCCGATCCGCTTCGAGAACGCGGAGGCGAACCTGGAGATCTCCGGGGCGCTGCTGGACTCTCTGTCCCAGACCCTGGTCACCTCGCGTCTGCAGCGTGACCTCACCGACTCCACCACCCAGCGCAACATCGGCCCGGCGCTCGGGCACTCCCTGCTGGCGATCTCCAACATCCGTCGGGGGCTGGCCGGCCTGGATGTCGACGGGCAGGCCATGGCCGCCGATCTCGAGGGCAACTGGGAGGTGCTGGGCGAGGCCGTGCAGTCGGTGATGCGCACCCTGGGGGTGCAGGGTGTGGACGGCATGGACAGCCCCTATGAGCGGCTCAAGGAGCTCACCCGCGGGCAGCGGGTGGACGGCGCGGCGATGCGCGAGTTCATCGAGGGGCTCGGACTGCCGGAGGCGGAGCGGGAGCGGCTGCTGGAGCTGACCCCGCACACCTACGTCGGCTACGCGGCCCGCCTGGTGGACCACCTCGAGCAGGCCGAGGGGGAGGACAGCTGATGAACGACGACATTCCGCCCGTGGCTCCCATCGAACCCGCGGGCTCGTCCAGTCCGGTGGCTCCTGTCGGAAGCCCCGGTGCCGCCGGCTGCTGCGGTGGCTCGAACCATGCTCCAGAGTCCGACCACGGCCGGCACGGCGACCCCGGCTACCAGGGATCCAAGTCCGCCTACCTGCGCCGGCTGAAGCTGATCGAGGGCCAGGTGCGGGGCGTGCACCGCATGGTGGAGGACGATGCCTACTGCATCGACGTGCTCACGCAGGTCTCCGCCGTCACCAAGGCCCTGCAGTCCGTCGCGGTGGGGCTGGTCGACGACCACGTGCACCACTGCGTGCACGCTGCAGCGCAGTCCGGGGACTCCGCGGAGCTGGACCGCAAGATGGAGGAGATCATGCAGGCCGTGAAGCGGCTGATGAAGTGACCTCGCCTGAATACGAGACAGCCGGCTCCCACGCGGCCGATGCAGGAGCACCGCCGGGCCTGCCCGGCCACCGTCCGCTCCCCCGCTCCTTCTTCGACCGGCCCGCCCTGGAGCTGGCGCCCCTGCTGCTGGGCTGCGTGCTCGTCGGCCGCGGCGTGGCGCTGCGCATCACGGAGGTGGAGGCGTACGTGGGCGCGCAGGACCCCGGCTCCCACGCGTACCGGGGCCGCACCGCGCGCAACGCCACCATGTTCGGGCCGCCCGGCCACCTGTACGTGTACCGGCACATGGGCCTGCACTCCTGCATGAACATCGTGGCCGACGCCGAGGGCACCGCCACCGGGTGCCTGATCCGGGCCGGTGAGGTGATCGCCGGCCAGGAGATCGCCCTCGAGCGCCGACGTGCCTCCGGGGTGTGCCGCAGCGAGCGGGACCTGGCGCGGGGACCGGGCCGCGCCACCGTTGCCTGCGGCGTGACCTTCGTCGATGACGGCCTGGACCTGTGCAGCGGCGGCGAGTTCCACCTGACGGGCCGTGCGGATCCGCGGGATCAGGTCGATGAGGAGCACGCTGGCGTCGGCCGCTCCGGTCAGGAACCTTTCATGCCGCATCCGCGGCTCGCCGTCGGCCCGCGCATCGGGCTGCGCGAGGAGGCCTCCCATCCCGAGCGCTTCCCGTGGCGGTACCGCATCGCCGGGGACCCGACCGTCTCCGGGCCGGGGGCGCTGAACCGCTGAGAGCAGTCCGCCCCGTGCGCTGCGGGGCGCGCCCGGCTGCGACGAGGACCTGCGCGGATGCTGGCCCGGCTGCGGGTGCGCTCAGCCGATCGGCCGGGAGAAGTCGAACACCAGGCCGGGGGCGGCATCGACGGCGACGCAGGCGGACCGCTCCCCGAAGTCCATGTCCTGCGGTTCGCGCACGGCCACCGCGCCGCGCTCCACGGCCTGGTCGAAGGCGGCATCGACATCGTCGGCCGACAGGTGCAGCACCAGGTGGCCGGTGACGCTCTCCCCTGGTGCCGGGGCGTTGATCCACAGGGGGATGCCCGTGGGGAGGGCGAGCGAGGCGAAGGTGCCGAAGTCGCTGTCGACCGTCCATCCGAAGGTGCGGTGCAGGGCCTGCGCCGCTGCGGAGGGGTCCTCGAGGATCACGGTCACGACACGGATTGCTGACATGGTCGCTCCTTCGTTCACGACGTCCGAATCGGAGGGCATGCTCAGCGGGGCCGCACGGACAGGGAGTCGATCGCGGCGTCGGCCGGCAGGCGCAGGGCCAGTCCCACGGTCGCGGCGACCGTCTGGGGCCGCATGTAGTCCTCCTCCTGGTACTCGCCGCCCTCGAAGCTGCGCAGCTCTCGCTGCATGTCGGTGGCGGTGCGCCCGGGGTGCACGGAGGAGACCCGCACCCCGTGCTCCTTCTCCTCGGCGCGCAGGGCGTCCGTGAGGGCCCGCAGCGCGAACTTGGAGGCGCTGTAGGCCCCGCCGGCCGCGCCCGAGGTGTACCCGGAGCCGGAGTTGATGGTGACGACGGTGCCGCGGGCGGTGCGCAGGGCGGGCAGCAGCCCTCGGGTGAGCTCGGCGACCGCGGTGACGTTCAGGGCGAAGGAGCGGGTCCAGTCCTCGGCGGTGAGCTCCTCGACGGTGCCACTGACCAGGATCCCGGCGGAGTGGACCACGCCGTCCAGGCCATGGGGCAGCTCCAGTGCGCCCACCGCATCGGCCAGGGAGGCCGGGTCGGAGAGGTCCGCGACGAAGGGCTCGGCCGAGGGGAGCTCGGAGACCAGGCTCTCGAGCGCGTCCCGGTCGCGGCCGCCGAGGATCAGGTGATGATCTACGGCGAGCTCGTGGGCGATGGCGCGGCCGATGCCGCGGGAAGCACCGGTGATCAGGACGACGGGACGGTTCTCGGAGGGAGCATCGGTGGTCATCCCTCGAGTGTGGCACGGTCACGGGTGGGTGCGGCGCGGTCACGGGTGGGTGCGGCACGGTCACGGGTGGGTGCGGCGCGGTCACGGGTGGGTGCGGCACGGTCACTCCTGCCGGCCGGTGGGAGGATGGGGCCGTGCAGCCCGCCACCTCCTCTTCTGCCCCGTCCCGGATCCAGCTGCTGCTGGGCCTGGAGATCCTGGTGGTGCTGGCGCTGTCCCTGGGGCGCTCGGCGTTCTACTCGATCATGGCGCTGATCGACGCGTTCACGCGGGGGCCGCTCAGTGAGCAGAGCACTGCGCTGAACCGGTCCGCCTCCGAGCGGCCCTGGTTCGATCTGGTGTACCAGCTGGCCGGCGTGGCCTTCACCCTTGCCCCCGTGGCCCTGGTCCTGCTGCTGCTGACGGTGACCGGCACCCGGGCCGTCCAGGCGCTCGGCATGGATGCGCGGCGCCCTGTGCGGGACGCGCTGTGGGGCGTCGCACTGATGGCCTGCATCGGGCTTCCGGGCCTGGCGATCTACTACCTGGGCCGGGCCCTGGGGGCCACCCTCGAGGTGATCCCCGCCGCCCTGGACCAGCACTGGTGGACGGTGCCGGTGCTGATCCTCCACGCGCTGAAGAACGCGCTGGTGGAGGAGGTGATCGTGGCCGGGTACCTGGTGCTGCGGCTGGAGCAGATGGGCTGGCACCCGGTGGCGATCACCGCCACCTCGGCGCTGCTGCGCGGCGCATACCACCTGTATCAGGGGATCGGGCCGGGACTGGCCAACATGCTGATGGGGGTGGTGTTCGCCGAGTGGTTCCGGCGCACGCGCCGCACCACGCCGCTGATCATCGCCCACACCCTGCTGGACGTGGTGGCGTTCGTCGGCTACGCGATGCTGCGCGACGTGATCAGCACCTGAGGGCCGAACCCGGAGCGAGCCTCGGCTGTCAGCACACGTGGCCCGCGGCCGTGCATCGAGCCGCGAGGTTCAGAGCACGTACGGCTCTGCATCCCCATCGGACTCCATGGGCAGGCCGGACTCGAACCACTGGTCCATGCCGCCGCGCACGTTGATGGCGTCGTAGCCGTTGCCGTTGAGCCACTGGGTGACCTGGACACTGCGACCGCCGGAGCGGCACACGATGTACAGGTCGCCGTCCTCGGGCAGCTCCCCGAGCTTCTCCAGCAGGGAGCTCGCCGGCAGGTGCTGGGCACCGGGTGCATGCCCGGCATCCCATTCGGCCTGCTCGCGCACGTCGATCAGCTGGGCGCCCTCCGGCACCTCGGTCGGGGCGACGGTCTCGAATTCCATGACGTCCACCCTACGCGCCGCACCCACCAGCCATGAGACCCTCCTGGCACGGTGCAGGATGCCGCGGTCGTGGCCCCGGGTCCCGCATCGACGCGGTCATGGCATGGGCCCCGGTGTCAGGCGGCGCGCAGTGCCGCTCGCCGCACCAGGGGCGCCGAGACCACCACGGCGGCGATCACCATGGCGTAGGCCCCGATCACCCCGAGGAAGTACAGCCCTGCGGTGCGCACATCGGCCGCTCCCCCGCCGAACACGGTCAGCAGCACCAGGCCGGCGGTGAAGGTGGCCACCACGGAGCTCAGCAGCACCGGCAGTGTGATCTCCGCGAGGCGGGCGCGGTGCAGCTGGGACACCTCGGCACCGGCGATGTGCTGGGCCCGGATCCGCGGGGCGTGGTCGATCACCCGGGCGGTGTGCGCCACGCCCGTGGTGACCGCAGCGAGCACGGCAGCGATCCCGAGGGTCAGCAGACCGCCGGTGTGCAGGGCGGTGGCCAGCATCTGGTCCTCGGGCGTGGAGGGCTCGATGGTGGCGATGATGGTGAGGAACCCGGCGATGACCATCGCGAAGGTGATCCCGGAGACTGCCCTCCACCCGGCGCGGGGGTCTGCGGCCAGACGGCGCGCGCCCACCAGCAGGGCCGGGGTGGGGGCGAGGGCCGCCGTGATCCGGGCGGTGATCCACACCAGGAACGGGCCGACGACGTTCATGCCGGCCACGATGAGGGCCACGAAGCCGATGGCGATCAGCATGCCGAGCACCGAGCCGTCGGCGTCCATCATCGGCATGATCTGCATGAAGGCCACGAAGCCGACGATCACCACCGCCCAGATCAGCAGGCGCAGCACGGACATCCGCACCGTGCGGGTCTCACGAGCCACCCCCAGGGGGCTCAGCACCACCCCGGCCAGGGACACCGCGGCCGAGGCCGCCGCCAGCAGCACCACACCGGTGATCAGCAGCGGATAGGCCCACCAGGGCAACAGCAGCTCCCCCACGGTGAAGGGGGTGATCCCGAAGTCCAGCGCGGTCAGCGGGGGTGCCACCAGCATGTGCAGCACCACACCGGCCGCAGCACCCAGCAGGGCCTGGGCGGCCACGTCGAGGACGGCGATGCCCCCTACCTGGGCGGTGGTGCCTCCGACCAGGCGCATGGCGGCGAGGTCGCGCTCGCGCCGGGCCAGGGAGAGCCGGGCGGCGGATCCGCCCAGAGCGATGGCGCTGGGCACCAGCAGCACGGAGGCGAACACGGCGCACAGCATCAGCAGCGGCATCAGTTCGGCTTCACCGGTCAGAGGGCCGCTGGTGTCGGCGGGGATGCGGCGGGCGAAGGCCGCGGCGCCCCCGATCACGGTGGCGATGATGGCGGTGGCCGCGGTGAAGGCGATCACCGGCAGGGCGTCGGCAAGGGCGCCGCGACGGCGCAGCAGCAAGGGCGCTGCGAAGACCAGGGCGGTCATCGCACACCTCCGACCCCGTCGGCCGGGCGGTGGAACTCGCGCTCGATGCGGCCGTCGCGCATGGCGACGGTGCGGAGGCAGGCCGTGGCCACCGAGGCGTCGTGGGTGACCATCACCAGGCTCGCCCCGGTGTCGTGGCAGGCCTGCACCAGCACCTGCAGCACGGCCTTTCCGGTGGTCTGGTCCAGGGCGCCGGTGGGCTCGTCGGCGAACACCACCGAGGGGCGGCCGGCCAGTGCCCGGGCGATCGCCACGCGCTGGGCCTGACCGCCGGAGAGCTGGCCCGGCCTGCGGTCGTGCATGCCCTGCAGGCCCAGGCGGTCCAGCCAGCTGCGGGCCTCGGTGGCAGCGGCACCGCGGTGGATGCCGCCCAGCATGCGCGGGAGCATCACGTTCTCGGCGGCGGTGAGCTCGGGCAGCAGCTGCCCGTCCTGGAACACGAAGCCGAAGGCGCTGCGGCGCAGGCGCGTACGGCGGCGATCGCTCAGGGAGGCCAGGTCGGTGCCGTCGTGCAGGACGGTGCCGGAGGTGGGGCGGAGGATCCCGGCGAGGGTGTGCAGCAGCGTGGTCTTGCCGCAGCCGGAGGGTCCCATCACCGCGATCGAGTCGGCACGGGCGATGTCGAGGTCCACGCCGTCCAGGGCGACGGTGCCGGCGCCGCCCTCGCCGTAGCTCTTGACCAGGCCACGAGCACTGAGCACGGGAACCGGGCGCGGATCGGCGAGCGGAGCGGGGGCGCCGTGGTGCACGGCTGCGGAGGTGGCTGCGGGCGTGGGACCGGTGGACCCAGAAGGAAAGGCGGTCAGTGATGCTGTGTTCATGGAACCCAGCCTGGCTGGGCTCCCCCCAGGCACGCGTCGGCCCCGGGGGCCATTTCCCGGGGCCGATGTCAGACCGTGGTCGCAGGCCGTCGTCGGACCGCTGAACGAACCATCCGGGTGTCAGGCCCTGTTCGTCTGGCTGATCTCCTACCGCTCGTCCCTCGCAGTACGTCGATCAGCCGAAGCGACCGGAGATGTAGTCCTCAGTCTGCTTGTGCGCCGGGTTGGTGAACATCTTCTCGGTGTCATCGATCTCGATCAGGTGGCCCGGCTTGCCGGTGCCGGCGATGTTGAAGAAGCCGGTGCGGTCCGAGACGCGGGAGGCCTGCTGCATGTTGTGGGTGACGATCACGATCGTGTAGTCCTGCTTCATCTCGTGGATGAGATCCTCGATAGCGAGGGTGGAGATCGGATCGAGGGCCGAGCACGGCTCGTCCATCAGCACCACCTCGGGCTTGACCGCGATGGTGCGGGCGATGCACAGACGCTGCTGCTGACCGCCGGACAGGCCCAGGCCCGGCTTGTCCAGACGGTCCTTGACCTCCTCCCACAGGTTCGCGCCGCGCAGTGAGCTCTCCAGCAGTTCGTCGGCGTCCTTCTTCGGGAGGCGGCGGCTGTTGAGCTTCACTCCGGCCAGCACGTTGTCCCGGATCGACATGGTGGGGAACGGGTTGGGCTTCTGGAACACCATGCCCACGCGCCGGCGCACGTTCACCGGGTCTACGCGGGGGTCGTAGATGTTCTCACCGTCGATCTGCACCCGGCCCTTCGCGTATGCACCGGGGATCACCTCGTGCATGCGGTTCAGGGTGCGCAGGAAGGTGGACTTGCCGCAGCCCGAGGGGCCGATCAGGGCAGTCACCGAACGCGGCATGATCTGGACGTTGACGTCCTCCACGGCCAGGAAGTCGCCGTAGTAGATGTTGAGGTCCTCGACGGTGATGGGCAGAGGTGCGGCCATCGCAGTTCCTTTCGCTGGAGGGCGTCAGCTCAGCGGCTGATCTTCGGAGAGAAGTAGTGGCTGACCAGACGCGCGATGATGTTCAGCACCATCACGATGATGATCAGGGTGAGGGCCGCCGCCCAGGCACGGTCGATGTTCGTGGTGACCGAGCATGCGTACACCTCCTGATTGACCGGGTTGGTGACGGTGTCATTCATGCAATTGGCGCTGCCGTTGCGGTACTGCTGGTTGATGTACGTGGGCAGCGTGGCCATGCGACCGTCGAACATGCTCCAGTTGATGGAGGTCACCATGCCCACCGTGAGTAGCAGGGGCGCGGTCTCGCCGATCACCCGGGCGATCGCCAGGGTGATGCCGGTGGTCAGGCCGGCCACCGCGGTGCGCAGCACCACGCGCACGATGGTCAGCCACTTCGGCACGCCCAGGGCATACGCGGCCTCGCGCAGGTCCATCGGCACCAGGCGCAGCATCTCCTCGCTGGAGCGCACCACGGTGGGGATCATCAGCAGCGACAGGGCCACCGAACCCATGATGCCCATGCGCACGCCCTGCTGGCCGTCCGGGAGGAACGCCAAGAACAGCGACAGGCCGAACAGGCCGGCCACGATCGAGGGGATGCCGGTCATCACGTCCACCAGGAAGGTGACGCCCTTGCCCAGCACCCGGCGCCAGCCCTGATCGGCGTACTCCACCAGGAAGATCGCGGTGAACAGGCCGATCGGGATGGAGATGACCGAGGCCCACAGCGTGATCAGCAGGGTGCCGATGGTCGCGTGCAGCACGCCACCCGCGTCCGCTCCGCCGATGATGCCGGACATGTCAGTGGTCCAGAAGGCGAAGGGCGTGGGAGAGGCTGCGATGACGCGGGCACCACCGCGGGAGATCACCTCCCACAGCAGCGAGACCAGGGGGAACATCGCCAGCGCGAACGCGCCGATGACGATCAGCATCATCAGGCGGTCCATCGCCCAGCGGCGGCCCTCGCGCACCAGCGAGTACAGGTAGCCCATCACGAGGTGCAGGATGAACCCCAGGATCAGCATCGAGGCGATCGAGAAGGCGTCCAGCGCCAGCAGGAGCACGGCTGCGATGGCCGCGCCGATCAGACCGGTGAAGACCAGGTGGTACCACGGCAGGCGGCGCTCCCCGCTGGAGCGCATCATCGTCGGGGTCTCGTTGTCGATGGCGGTGCTCATGGTGACCTCAGCTCTTCGGGCCGCTGCGGGCGACGATGGCACGGGCGATGGCGTTGATGATGAACGTCAGGACGAACAGCACCAGGCCCGTGAAGATCAGCAGGGACATGTCGACCCCGGAGGCCTCGGCCTGGCGCGAGGCGATGTTGGCGGCGATCGACTGGTGCCGTCCCACCTCGAGGATGTGCCAGGAGAACGTGGCGCCGGGGGCCAGGATCATCAGCACCGCCATGGTCTCGCCGAGCGCGCGGCCCAGGCCCAGCATGGAGGCGGCGACCACGCCGCTGCGCCCGAAGGGCAGCACGACCGTCTTGATGACCTCCCATTTGGTGGCGCCGAGGGCCAGGGCGGCCTCCTCGGTCAGGCGGGGGGTCTGCAGGAACACCTCGCGGGCAATCGCGGTGATGATCGGCAGCACCATGACGGCGAGCACCACGGATGCCGAGGCCAGGTTGCGCATGGGGGCAGTGGGATCGCCAGCGAACAGGGCGACGATCGGTTCCCCGCCCACCCACGGCAGGAAACCCGGCCAGCGCGGCCAGGTGCCGAAGGTGCTGTTGAGGAACATGTACAGCGGCTCGAGCCTGGGCACCAGCCAGATGCCGCCCCACAGGCCGTAGACCACCGAGGGCACGGCCGCCAGCAGGTCGATCATGTAGCCCAGGCCCTGGGCCATCTTGCGCGGCGCGTAGTGGGAGATGAACAGCGCGATCAGCATCGAGATCGGGATCGCCATGATCAGCGCGATCACAGCGGCCAGCACGGTGCCGAACACGTAGGGCGCCGTGTACTCGATCAGGGAGAACTCGGCGGTCCCCTCGAACTCCTGGCTGGCCCGGATGGCGGGCCACGCCTCGAGGGTCAGGAAGATCGCCACGGCGGCCAGGGTGAGGAAGATCAGCAGGCCGGAGCCGATGGAGAGATTGGAGAACACGCTGTCGCCGAACCGACGACCGCTGCGCTTCATGGAGCCGGTGGGCGCTTCCGCAGCTTCGGGCGTGACGTCAGTGGTGCTCACAGTGACCTTCCTCGGAAATCAT
>NZ_JALXKT010000038.1:0-30821 GCF_025144775.1 Brachybacterium sp. p3-SID957
AGCGAACAGAGCGGCCAGCTGCCCCGAGGCCTTCAGCTGATCGACCAGATCCCGACCAGTGGGCTCACCACCGGCCTGCTTCTTCTCGTCGGTCATGGTCATGATTCTTACCGTTCCTCTCGGTACGGCTTACACAGACCATCTGACACGCCCGCCGAGCGATGAGCCCTCAGGACGGGGTGCGGAGCCTCGCCGAGCTCCGACCCCGTCCCGCACGGTCCGCGCATCTCACCCTCAGCTGTCGACCCTCTCGCCGTATCGCTCCAGCTCGATCTGCTCGAGTGACTTCCCGCGGGTGTCCGGCGCACCGATGACGCCGACCAGCAGTGCGGCGACCAGGAAGCCGATCATGATCAGTCCGACGAACGGCACGCCCTGCGTGGCCAACAGCGTGGGGAAGACATAGCTGAGCAGGCCCACTGCAATACGAGCGACGAAGAACAGGACACCCTGTGCACTAGCGCGATACGGAGTCGCGAACATCTCCGCGGTCCACAGTGCGTAGAAGGCCTGTGCCCCGATGCCGGCGGAGACGCCCCACAGAACCGCGAAGACGATCAGCAACGGCATCGTCACGTGCACGAAGACCAGCAGCACCCAGGCTGCGATTCCGAGCACCGCACCGATGCCGTACAGCAACCGGCGATCCATCTTGTCGCCCAGCAGCATGAAGCCCAGGTACGTGGCGATCACGGTCATGGTCCACAGCAGCACCTGCAGCAGGTTCTGGGATGTGGCGGACTCGACCCCCGCGGTCTCGTACACGCGAGGCATGAAGATTCCCATCTGGCCGGCCACCGTGTTCCACAGGGCGTACACGCCGATCAGGAACAACAGTGCCCGGATGTTGCGGGGATGGGAGAGGAGCTCGCGCAGGCCCCGATGCTTGACGCCGCGGGCCGCAGCCTCGTCACGGCGCTTCTTCTCGTCGGTCCAGATCGTCGACTCAGCGAGGCCGCGCCGCACCCACCAGGTGATGAAGGCGACCACGAAGAGATGGGCGAAGATGAGCCGGGAGCCCAGCAGGCCCAGGGGCACCAGGGCAGTGGCGATCGCGAACACGACGGCCGGGCCCAGCGACCAGGCCAGCTGAGCGGTGCCAACATGGCGGGCCCGCCGCTCGTGCGGTGCCTGCTCGGCGATGTAGGTCCACGCGACGGGCACGCCCGCACCCACGGCGATACCCGTGAGCACCACGCCCAGCACCAGCATCCAGGCGGTGGCCGCGAACACCACCAGGAGGGTGCCCACCATGTAGAGGATCAGGTCGTAGGTGTAGATGAACTTGCGGCCGTAGCGGTCGCCCAGCGGCCCGCCGATCATGGCGCCCAGAGCTGCACCGAAGGCGTTGGCGGAGATCGCCGCGATCAGGCCGATGGTCCAGTTGCTGAAACCGAAGAACTCCTGCCACAGCGTGAGACTGGTGGCCAGGGCGATGATCGACCCGGCCTCGATGTAGTTGGACATCGCGACCGCGATGGTGGCCTTCCAACCGGAGACCCTGCCAGGGCCCTTCCGGGCGGGGCCGGAGGGACGTGCGCCGCTGCGGGTCGCGGGGACTGGTTCGGCACCGGGGGCGGGCGAGCCGCCGGACGAGGACGCCTCGGCGCGTTCGGGCGGGATGCTCATAGGTTCGCTCCTCACGAGTGATCAGGTCAGGTGGAAGTACTGCTCGAGCTCGACCTTCTGGCCGCCGCCGGCGGTGAAGTACTCCTCCATCGCCGCCTCCCATCGCGGTGACACCTCGGCCCTGGCGATGGCCTCATGGGCGGCATCGACGTCGTCGGACTCGAAGTACCCGACCACCATGCCGTCCTCGCGATGCAGGAACAGCGAGTAGTTGCGCCATCCGGCCTCCGTGAGGGCGTGGCGCATCTCCTCCCACACGTGCTGGTGCGCCTGGACGTATTCGGGAAGCCTCTCGGGCCTCACGTGCAGCAGGAAGCAGCAGCGGTGAGGGCTGCGGGCCTCGCTGGTGCGCAGCTGGTGGTCGAGGTCGGGGACGGGGCTGTGCGCGGTCGGGCTCTCCATCGGCTCGCCTTCCTCCGGTGGTGGTGAACGTCCTTGTCGGTGCTTCGACGGGATGCTACGGTCATCCTTGAGTCGTTTCAACCCCCTCCGGTCCGCACCGAGGCCCCGCCCAAGGAGCCGTCCATGGCCACACCCGCCGCCCTTCCCGACCATGTCGCCCGTGACCTGCGGGAGTTCACCATCGAGGTCCCCAGCTGGGGCTACGGCAACTCCGGCACCCGGTTCAAGGTGTTCACCACCCCCGGCACCCCGCGCGACCCCTTCGAGAAGATCGCCGATGCCGCACAGACCCACGCCCACACCGGGGCCGCCCCGCGGGTGTCGCTCCACTACCCCTGGGACAAGGTCGAGGACTTCGACGCCCTGCGCGCCTTCGCCGCGGAGCAGGGCGTGTCGATCGGCATGATCAACTCCAACACCTTCCAGGACGACGAGTACAAGTTCGGCTCCCTCACCCACGGCGACGCCGCCGTGCGCAAGCGGGCGATCGACCACCACCTCGAGTGCATCGACGTCATGCGCGCCACCGGCTCGAAGGAGCTGAAGATCTGGCTGGCCGACGGCACCAACTACGCCGGCCAGGACTCGATCCGTGCCCGGCAGGACCGCCTGGCCGAGTCCCTGGCGGAGATCTACGCGGGCCTGGACGGCGACCACCGCATGGTGCTCGAGTACAAGTTCTTCGAGCCGGCGTTCTACCACACGGACGTCCCGGACTGGGGCACCAGCCTGCTGCACGTCCAGGCCCTCGGCGAGAAGGCCATGGTGGTGCTCGACACCGGCCACCACGCCCCCGGCACCAACATCGAGTTCATCGTGGCCCAGCTGCTGCGCCAGGACCGGCTCGGCGCCTTCGACTTCAACTCCCGCAACTACGCCGACGACGACCTCATCGTCGGGGCGGCCGACCCCTTCCAGCTGTTCCGGATCCTGTTCGAGATCGTCCAGCAGGACGCCCACCGCCCCGCCTCCGGGGTCAACTTCATGCTGGACCAGTGCCACAACCTGGAATCCAAGATCCAGGGCCAGATCCGGTCGGTGCTGAACGTCCAGGAGACCCTGGCCAAGGCCCTGCTGGTGGACCGCGAGGCCCTGGCCGACGCCCAGCGCCGCTGCGACGTGCTCGAGGCCCACGGCATCCTGATGGACGCCTTCTGGACCGACGTGCGGCCAGCTCTCGCCGCCCTGCGCGAGGAGGACGGCCTGCCCGCCGACCCCTTCGAGACGTTCCGGAACAGCGGGTACGAGGAGAGGATCGCCGAGGAGCGCGTGGGCGGGGACCAGATGGGATGGGGAGCCTGAGGTGCCGGACCATCCGATCCACCAGCACCACGACCTGTCACGCACAGCGCCGTCCCTGGCCACGCTCGAGCAGCGCGAGGAGGTCGTCTACTACTGCCTGGAGACCGTCAAGGCGCAGCTGAACTTCAACACCCAGGGCAACATCTCCCTGCGGCTGCGCCGGGGGGGCGACGAGGGCGGTGACGCCATGCTCATCACGCCCTCCGGGACCCGCTACGACCGGCTGCGCCCCGAGCACCTGTTCGTGGTCTCCCTGGAGACCGGCGAGGTGCTGGAGTCCCCCCGCAACGGCACCATGCCGTCCACCGAGACCCCGGTGCACGTCGAGCACTACCGACGCCGCCCGGACGTGGGCGCGATCGTGCACACCGAGTCCACCCACGTCAACGCCTTCGGCATCCTCGGCGAGGGGATCGACCCGGTCCTGCTGAACATGATCCTGTACGCGCGCGGACGCGTGCCCTGCATGCCGTTCGAGTTCTCCACCCAGGCGGACTTCGGCCGCCGCAGCGCCGAGCTGATGGGCGAGGACGTCAACGCCGTGATCTGGGCCAACCACGGTCTGCTGGCCGTGCACGTGGACCTGCCCTGCGCCTACCGCGTCGCCTGCGCCGTCGAGGAGAACGCCAAGGTGCTGTTGGCATCGCGCGCCCTCGGCGGCACCCCCCGGGTCCTCGACCTCGCCGCCATCGACATCCCCGAAGGAGCCCCCCTGCCATGAACGAGAACTCCTCCCCGGCACAGTCCTCCCCGACGTCCTCCTCCTCGCCGTCGGACGCCACCGTCAGGGACCTCATCGCCCGCTCGAACGAGCTGGGCTCGGACCCGGCCAACACCAACTACGCCGGCGGCAACACCTCCGCCAAGGGCACCGACCGCGACCCGGTCACGGGCGAGGACGTCGACCTGCTGTGGGTCAAGGGCTCCGGGGGCGACCTCGGGACTCTCACCGCCGACGGCCTGGCCGTCCTGCGCCTGGACCGGGTGCGTGCCCTGAAGGGCGTCTACCCCGGCGTGGAGCGCGAGGACGAGATGGTCGCGGCCTTCGACCACTGCCTGCACGGGAAGGGCGGTGCCGCGCCCAGCATCGACACGGCCATGCACGCCCTGGTCGAGGCGGCCCACGTGGACCACCTCCACCCCGACGCCGGCATCGCCCTGGCCACCGCTGCCGACGGCGAGCGCCTGACCCGCGAGTGCTTCGGCGACGCCGTGGTGTGGGTGCCCTGGCGGCGTCCCGGCTTCCAGCTGGGCCTGGACATCGCCGAGATCAAGGAGCAGAACCCCTCGGCGATCGGCTGCATCCTCGGCGGGCACGGCATCACGGCCTGGGGCGACACCTCCGAGGAGGCCCAGGAGAACTCCCTGCGCATCATCCGCGAGGCCCAGGCGTTCCTCGACGAGCACGGCTCGCAGGAGCCCTTCGGGACCGCCGATCCCGCCCGTGCCGCGCTGCCCGAACAGGAGCGTCGGGCGAAGGCCTCTGCGCTGTTCCCGATGATCCGGGGCCTGGCCTCGACCGACGCCCCCATGGTCGGGCACTGGACCGACTCCGAGGACGTCCACGAGTTCCTGGCCTCGGAGAAGCTGGAGGCGCTGGCCGCCCTCGGGACGTCCTGCCCCGACCACTTCCTGCGCACCAAGGTCAAGCCCCTGGTGCTCGACCTGCCCGCGGAGGCGCCGGTCGGGGAGTCCGTCGCGCGCCTGCGGGAGCTGCACGAGCAGTACCGAGAGGACTACAGCGCCTACTACGAGCGGCATGCGGATGCCGACTCCCCCGCCATGCGCGGGGCGGATCCGGCGATCGTGCTGGTGCCGGGGGTGGGCATGTTCTCCTTCGGGAAGGACAAGCAGACCGCCCGCGTGGCCGGGGAGTTCTACGTAAACGCCATCCACGTGATGCGCGGTGCCGAATCGGTCTCCACCTACGCCCCCATCGACGAGAGCGAGAAGTTCCGCATCGAGTACTGGGCCCTCGAGGAGGCCAAGCTGCAGCGCAGGCCCGCGCCCAAGCCTCTGGCCACGCGCGTCGCACTGGTGACCGGCGGAGGTTCCGGCATCGGGAAGGCCACCGCCGAGCGACTGGTCGCCGAGGGAGCGTGCGTGGTGATCGCGGACCTGAACCTTGAGAACGCCGAGGCCGTCGCCGAGGAGCTGGGCGGGCCCGATGTGGCCGTCGCGCTGCGTGCGGACGTCTCCGACGAGCAGGCCGTGATCGCGGCGATCGCCGAGGCGGTGCTGGCCTTCGGCGGTCTGGACCTGATCGTCAACAACGCCGGACTGTCGCTGTCCAAGCCGCTGCTGGAGACCACCGCGAAGGACTGGGACCTGCAGCACGGCGTCATGGCCAGGGGATCCTTCCTGGTCTCCCGGGAGACGGCCCGGGTGATGATCGCGCAGGCCATGGGCGGGGACATCGTGTACATCTCCTCGAAGAACTCGGTGTTCGCCGGCCCCAACAACATCGCCTACTCCGCCACCAAGGCCGATCAGGCCCACCAGGTGCGCCTGCTGGCCGCCGAGCTCGGCGAGCACCAGATCCGCGTCAACGGCATCAACCCCGACGGCGTGGTGCGCGGCTCCGGGATCTTTGCCGGCGGCTGGGGGGCGTCCCGGGCCAAGGTGTACGGGGTCGAGGAGGAGAAGCTCGGTGAGTACTACGCCCAGCGCACCCTTCTCAAGCGCGAGGTGCTCCCGGAGAACGTCGCCAACGCCGTGTACGCCCTGACCGCGGGCGACCTCTCGCACACCACGGGCCTGCACGTCCCGGTCGATGCCGGGGTCGCCGCAGCGTTCCTGCGATGAGCACCGGGGCCACTGCGGTGGCTGCCGTCGACCTGGGGGCCACCTCGGGCCGGGTCATGCTCGGTGTCGTCGGCGACGGGCGGATCGAGCTGCAGCAGGCCCACCGCTTCGAGAACCGCCTGGTGACCCGGGAGGGTCACCTGAGCTGGGACATCGAGGCGCTCTGGGCCGAGATCCGACACGGACTCACCCGGGCGCACGCCGGTGCCGTCGAGCAGGGGCTGGAGGGCCTGGAGTCGATCGGCATCGACTCCTGGGCGGTCGACTACGGGCTCGTCGGCCCCGACCGACCCGACGGGAACACGGGGGAGCGTCACGGTGAGGTGATCGCCTACCGCGACGACCGCACCGACGGGATCGCCGAGCGCGTCGCGCAGGCGTTCCCGCGGGAACGCCAGTACGCCCGCACCGGCATCGCCCAGCAGCCCTTCAACACGCTGTACCAACTGGTGGCCGACGACCGCCTCGACGCGCTTCCCGAGGGCGCCTCCCTGCTGATGGTGCCGGACCTGGTGGCGTTCCTGCTGACGGGTCGGCGACGCACCGAGATCACCAATGCCTCCACCACCGGGATGCTCTCGGTGAGCGAGGACGACTGGGACGACGAGCTGCTGGCCGCAGCCGGTGTGGACCGCTCCCTGCTGGCCCCGCTCATCGCCCCCGGCGAGAGGGTCGGCACCGTGCATGCGGGGCTGGCCGACGAGCTGGGCATCGGGGAGGTGCCGGTGATCGCCGTCGGCTCCCACGACACCGCCTCGGCGGTGCTCGCCGTCCCGGCCGACGGCACCGGGACGGTCGCCTACATCTCCTCGGGCACCTGGTCGCTGGTCGGCCTGGAGCTCCCGCACGCGGTGGCGACCGAAGAGGCCCGCGAGGCCGGGTTCACCAATGAGCGAGGCGTGGACGGCACCGTCCGCTTCCTGAAGAACGTGGCCGGGATGTGGCTGATCAGCGAGTCGATCCGACAGTGGGAGGAGGACGGCGAGAGCGTTGACCTCGGTGACCTGCTGCGGGCCGCGGCCACGGCCCCCGCCGACCGGTTCCGCATCGACCCCGCCTCCCCGGAGTTCCTGGCCCCCGGACGGATGGCGGACCGGATCCTGCACAGTGCACGTCCGCTCGGCGACGTCGAACACCCCAGGTCGCGGGCGGAGCTGGTGCGCTGCATCCTCGAGTCGCTCGCGGAGACCTACCGCGACGAGCTGCAGCAGGCCTGCCGCCTCGCCGGGATGCCTCTGCCCCAGCGGCTGCACGTGGTCGGTGGTGGGAGCCGCAACGCCCTGCTGAACCAGTTGACCGCCGATGCCGTGGGCATCGATGTGGTCGCCGGTCCGATGGAGGCCACGGCGCTGGGGAACGTGGCCCTCCAGGCGAGGACGCTCGGCGCGTTGGCCGACGGGTCCGGTGCGCTGCGCGATGCGGTGCGTACGAGCGTGGACCTCGAGCTGTCCAGCCCGGCCCCCGACTGATCACCGTGTCGTGGCGACGCCGGAGCGGACCTGCACCGGTGCACTGGACTCCCGCACCACCAGCTGTGGTCGAAAGCTGACGTGCCGACGCGGGGCGTTGGTCTGCGCGATCTCCTCCTCCAGCAGGGCCAGCGCCGTGCGGCCCATGAGGTCAGCGGGCTGGGCCACAGAGGTCAGCGGCACGATCGTGCTGCGCGCGAACTCGATGTCGTCGTAACCCACAAGGGCGATGTCGCCTGGCACCTCCACCCGATAGCGGAAGGCGAAGGCCTGCATCACCCCGATGGCCAACATGTCGTTCACGCAGAACACTGCGTCGGGTCGCTCCACCTTTGAACGCGCAGCGATCTGCTCACCCACACCTCGGCCGGCCAGCACCGTGAGGCTCCCGGCCTCGATGACTTCCAGGTCTACGTGCGCCTCGGCAGCAGCCTGTCGAGCCCCGCGCAGACGTTCTGCGACCTGCCGGATATCCTGGCGGGCGGCGACCACAGCGATGCGTCGACGTCCGGAGCCCGTCAGGTGCTGGACGGCGAGCATGCCGCCGGCGACATCGTCGACGGACAGGGAGGACCCGCCGGACTCCTCGCGCTCACGCTCCACCAGCACGACAGGAGTGCCTCGCTGGCGGATCGCCAGGATGAGGTCATCGGTGCCACCAGCTGAGGCCAGGAGGATGCCCCGCACCCGCTGCTCCTCGAAAAGCGAGAGGTACAGCCGTTCGCGTTGCTCACGATGCCCGGAACTGCCCGCGATGACCGCGAGACCGGAGTCCTCCGACGCCGCCTCGATTCCGGCCACGAGCTGCCCGTAGAAGGGGTTTGCGCTGTCGAGCACGATGGCTCCCACGGTGCGCGAACGCCCCAGCTTGAGCTGACGGGCGGCGTCGTTGCGCACGTAACCGAGCTTCCGGATCGCCAGCTCCACACGTTCCCGGCGGTCAGCCGAGACGATGTCCGGGCGGTTCAGGACGTTGGAGACGGTCCCGACGGAGACTCCGGCCTGGCGCGCCACGTCCTTCATGCCCACCGGGCGACTGCCAGCCACGAGACATCTCCTTCTGCACTACGACCTGCGCTGGTGCGGGTTCCTGGGGCCTCGACCCTACCGCGGTAGGAATGCTGCCCGGTTTACCGACAGCACCTGTGCCTACTCATGACGATCGACTTCCCGGATCTCGCTCATCCGACGCCAGCGCCACCAGCCCCACCGCCAGTTCCCGCAGCGCCTCGGCATCGAGCACCCGGGCGCGCACCTGCGCGTCTGCTCCCTCGATCAGCAGCAGTTCGGTGGCCGTGGCTGCGAGGCTCCGTTGCTCGACGCCGCCGCCTCCGGCACGCACCACGGTGACCACGCTCATCGCCAGGGTGCCGGCCAATCGGTCGGCGAGGTCCTGCGCGGCCGACGTGGAAGCGAGCGGGTCGGCACCGCCGTCGGAGCCTGCGAGAACGGCCAGGTCCTCGCTTCGGCCCGCGGCCGAACCTGCGACGCCGGCCGGGTCGACCAGGGCGGCGATCCGCTCCGGAGCCTGCTCGGGGCGCAACGGTGTGAAGTGGTGGATCCCGGAGGCGGTGACCTCCTCCTCGAGCACTCCGCTGGGATGGGTGTAGTAGTACAGACGGTTCACCTGCGGCCCACTGGGGGTGTTCATGGTGCGCTCCACCGAGGTGACCACGTTCGCGGCGCGGCGCAGCACCAGGCAGCCGTCCAGCACCGGCACGGCCTGCCAGCGACTCCCCGTTCCGTCCCCGTCAGTGCCGGCGGGATCAGCCACGATCCGAACCAACCCTGAGGCCACCAGGGAACGCAGCCCCACACCGGCCGCGAACGCACGGCGGCCCGTGGCGGTGTCGCCCTCGATGTCCTCGATGTCCTCGGTGTTCTCGGCGAGCCACGGCAGGGCGGTGAGCTGGTCGGCGCGGTCGCCGTCCATGCCCGCCAGCTGCTCATCGGTCAGGGACAGCACCGGTGCGGGCGTGGAGCCATCGGCCTGCTGGAGCACCTGCGCAGCGCTGTCCAGGCTGCCGGCGGTGTAGGCCGGGGCGGCGTCCGTGCGGTGCGTGGTGTGCTGGGCGTCCATCGTGCGAGCGTATCGGCCACTGTCATCCTCCAGCAGCGCCACCGCGTGATCGGAGCGGAACGACAGCTCGACCAGGCCAGAATCCCCGAACACCCCGGGAAGGTCTCCGGCCCGGGCAGCGGCAGCCGGCCCAGCATGTGCTTGATGGTGATCTCGGTGATGGAGATCGAGGAGAAGCACACGCGATCCTCCCGCGACAGCAGACGGCGCGATTCAGGACCGAGCCGGGGGTCGTCCCTGACCAGCCACAGCAGGCGTGGGTGTCGAGCAGGATCATGCCGGTCCGTAGAACAGCTCGGCGATCTCCTCGTCTGCGGTCCATCAACGTCCCGCACTGTGGATCCGACGGCGCGACAGCGGACAATGGTGGCAACGACCGCCGAGCGCCATGGGAGGAGCCGACGTGGACCGCCGCCTCGCTGCACAGCAGGACCGCACCTCACCCGCGTCCCTCGCCGCGGCCCCTGTCGCCCGCGCATCGATCGACCTCAACGCCGACCTCGGGGAAGCCCTGGGGGTGTGGCCGATGGGGGACGACGAGGCGATGCTCGAGGTGGTGACCACGGCGAACATCGCCTGCGGGGCGCATGCCGCAGATCCCACCACGATGCGTCGGGCCTGCGCGGGCGCGAATCGGCACGGGGTGGCGGTCACAGCGCACGTGGCGTATCCGGACCTGCTCGGGTTCGGGCGACGCTTCCTGGACATCTCCCCCACCGAGCTCACCGACCAGGTGATCGCCCAGGTGGGGGCGCTGCAGGCGATCGCCGCCGTGGAGGGCGTGCAGGTGCGGGGCATCAAGCCGCACGGCGCGCTGTACAACGCCCTGGTCCACCACGAGGCCCAGGCCGGTGCCGTGGTGACCGCGATCCGCGAGCTGGCCGCCGGTCCCGCGCCCGGCGGCGCGGCAGGCCCGGGGCCGACGCCGCTCCCCCTGGTGGCCGCGCCCGGTTCGCTCGTCGGCCGCCTCGCATCCGAGGCCGGGATCCCGGTGCTCGCCGAAGCATTCGCCGACAGGGCCTACGCGCCCGACGGCACCCTGGTGCCCCGTTCGCGACCCGGCTCCGTGCTCACCGATCCGCAGGCCGTGACCGCGCAGGCCGTCTCGATCGCGATCGACCAGCGGGTGCGGGCCCTGGACGGCACCTGGATCGAGCTCGAGGCCCGCACCCTGTGCCTGCACGGCGACACCCCGGGCGCGGTGGCCCTGGCGCGCAGTGTGCGGACCGCGCTGCGGGAGGCGGGCGTCGTGCTGGAGGCGGCCTTGTGACCATCGATGCCGAGCATCCCGGGGCCGATGAGGACCGCGCCCTCGCTCCGCCTCCGCTGACGGTGCGGCCGATCGGCGAGCGCGCCGTCCTGGCCGAGTACGCCGACACCGCGACGGTGCTGCAGGTCGCCTCGGCGCTGCGCGACCTCGCCCCTGCCGCCCTGCTGGAGGTGGTGCCGGCCGAACGGACCCTGCTGCTCAGCGGGACCGCACTGTCCACTCCCGGGGAGCTCTCGGCGCTGCTGGTGGACCTGCCCGTGGGGGCACCGGGCCGTACCGGTGCGGGTGAGGTGGTGATCCCCGTGGTCTACGACGGGCAGGACCTCGACTCCACTGCGGCACTGCTGGGGATCTCCCGGGAGAGACTCGTCCAGACCCATTGCACCACTACGTGGACCGCCGCCTTCGGCGGCTTCGCACCCGGGTTCGCCTACCTGCTGCCCGAGACGGCGGGCGGGGGATCGCCCGGCGACGCTGCAGCCGGGCCCGACCTCGACCGCTGGAGCTGGCAGGTGCCCCGGCGCGAGGAGCCGCGCGCCTCGGTGCCTGCGGGGTCGGTGGCCCTGGCCGCCGGCTACAGCGGCGTCTACCCGCGGCCCTCCCCCGGGGGCTGGCAGCTCATCGGCCGCACCGACGCCGTGCTGTTCGACGCCGCCCGACAGCAGCCGGCCCTGCTCACCCCCGGCACCCGGGTGCGCTTCGAGTCCCGTCGGGGTGTGGCGCTGCTGCACACGGCGGGCCGCCTGGCCGCGGCGCCGACGGAGGCGGCCAGGAGGGCCTCGGCGGTGACCGCTGCTCTGGCCAGGCGCACCTCCGGCGGATCGGTGCGCGTGCCGCGCCTGCACCCAGCCCGACCGGTGCTCGTGGTCGAGTCGCCGGGGCCGCGCCTGCTGGTGGAGGACGGAGGCCGGCCCGGGCATGCCGGGATCGGGGTGAGCCGCTCGGGTGCGTTCGACCGTGGTGCCCTGGCCCGAGCGAACCGGGCCGTCGGGAACCCCCCGTTCGTGCCTGCCCTCGAAGCGCTGCTGGGTCCGGTGCGGCTGCGGGCGACCGCCCCGTCGGTGATCGCGATCGCCGGCGCACCCGCTGGCGTGGCCGTGAGCAGGCATGCTGAGGACAGCGGGCACCTCGACGTGGCGGCGGCGGAGGCCAGGGAGCAACCGATCGTGCTGGATCCCGGGGACACGGTGGAGATCGGCCCGGTCGCGCACGGCCTGCGCATCGTGCTCGCGGTGCGAGGCGGGATCGAGGCGGAACCGGTGCTCGGCTCCGCCTCCCGCGACACCCTCTCGGGGCTGGGCCCGGAACCGCTGGGGGCAGGAGACCAGGTGCTGGTCGGCCCCGAGCGAGGACTCGACGCGGTGCCGTGGTGCGCGCCGGGAGGGGACGGTGGCGGCGAGGATGTGTCGGCAGCACTGGGTGCAGGCCAGGACGAGGAGCGGATCGGAATCCCCGTGACCCTGGGCCCGCGGCACTCCGAGCTGGGTGCGGCCGCCGTCGGTGCGCTGCTCGCACGCGAGTGGACCGTCCGGGCCGACTCGGACCGGGTCGGGGTGCGCCTGGACGGCGAGGCACTGCCCGTGCCCGACGGTAGCGGCACCCTGCCCAGCGACCCGATGGTGCCCGGAGCGATCCAGGTGCCGCCCTCGGGACTGCCGGTCGTGTTCGGGCCCGATCATCCCGCCACCGGCGGGTATCCCGTGATCGGGGTGCTGACCCCGCGCGGTTTGGACCTGCTGGCCCAGGCCGCGCCGGGGACGACGCTGCGGTTCCGGGAGGCAGCCCCGCGGTGAGTGGATGCTGGTGGCTGCTTCCGCCCATCGGCCGAGTACAGCACGCGCGCCGGTGCCCGACCCTACCCAACCGGCGGGGCGCGCACCGAGCGCGTGAGGACTCCGGGGTGCGGGCCGGGGGCTCGGCGGCCGACGCGGCACCGGCCAGACGCTGGGGCGGCTCCGAGCCCTCTCACTCACCCCAGCCCAGCAGGTCCGGCTCGGCCTCTCCACGCAGCACCGCGAGCGCCCGCACAGCGCGCTGCGCACCCCAGGGGGAGAGCAGGTGCGCCTCGGATTCCTCGACCAGCATCCAGGCATCCAGCTCCGAGCGCTGCAGCACGATCCGCTCCTCGAGCTGCGCGGCGGTGATCACCCCGGCGTCGAACACGAAGTGCACCCCCATCGGCGCGCCGCGGGAGGCCCGCGCCGGCACCCAGTTCGCCGCCAGCATCCGCCCCACCTCGACGTCCAGGCCCAGCTCCTCGCGCACCTCCCGCTGCGCGCACTGGCGCGCATCCTCCCCCGGATCCACGGTGCCGCCCGGCAGCAGCCAGTGGTCGCGGTAGTTCGGCTTCTCGATCACGAACCGGTCGCGCTCGTCGCGCAGGATCACCGCCCCGGAGGAGACGATCTTGGGCAGGGTCGCGAAGTAGGCGGGATCCGGCAGCAGGGCGGGCATGCCCCCATCGTCGCAGAGCAGGAGAGAGACCCTTAGCGTCACTGTGGCACGATGTCCCGCGACCATCCCCTCCCCCTGGACCGGAGCACGTGATGAGCGAGCACGACGCCGCCACGCAGTCCCCCACCCTCACCCGCGCCGAACGCCTGGACCGCCTTCCCTTCACCCGCCGCCACGGCAGGATGCTGGGCGCCTCCGGTATCGGCTGGGCCCTGGACGCCATGGACGTGGGCCTGATCAGCTTCGTGATCGCGGCGCTGTCCGTGCACTGGCAGATCACCAAGGGTGATGCCTCGATGATCGCCTCTGCCGGGTTCGCCGGTATGGCCATCGGCGCCACCCTGGGCGGTCTGCTGGCCGACCGCATCGGCCGACGCAACGTGTTCGCCCTGACCCTGCTGGTGTACGGCCTGGCCACCGGCGCCTCGGCCCTCGCCGGCGGGGTCGCGGTGCTGATCGCACTGCGCTTCGTGGTGGGACTGGGCCTGGGTGCCGAGCTGCCGGTGGCCTCCACCCTGATGAGCGAGTTCGCCCCCGCCCGGATCCGCGGGCGCGTGATCGTGTGGCTGGAGGCCTTCTGGGCGCTGGGCTGGATCCTGGCCGCCGTGATCGGCACCTTCGTGGCCGCGGAGGGTGAGAACGGATGGCGCTGGGCGCTCGCGATCGGCATGGTCCCCGCGTTCTACTCGCTGGTGGTGCGCCTGGGCATGCCGGAGTCGGTCCGGTTCCTGGAGAAGAAGGGCCGCCACGACGAGGCCGAGCAGATCGTGCAGCGCTTCGAGGAGTCCGCCGGCATCGAGCCGGGGGGTGGGGGCGCGTCGGCGGCGGGCGACTCGGGCGTCGATGCCCGGGAGACCTCCCCGTCGGCCGCCACGAACCCCTCGCCGTCGGCCGCCGCGAACGCCTCGCCGTCGGCCGCGGCGACCGTGCATCGCGAGAGCATCTGGTCCCGCGGCCTGCGGGGCCGCACCGCCGCCCTGTGGGTGGTGTGGTTCTGCATCAACCTGTCCTACTACGGGGCGTTCATCTGGATCCCCACCCTGCTGGTGGACCGCGGCTTCGACCTCACCAAGTCCTTCACCTTCACCCTGATCATCACGCTGGCCCAGATCCCCGGCTACGCGGCAGCGGCCTGGCTGATCGAGGTGATCGGTCGGCGCTGGACGCTGACGATCTTCCTGGCCGGGTCCGCACTGGCCGCCGGCGCCTACGGGATGGCCGACAGCGAGACCATGATCATCGCCGCCGGCTGCGCGCTGAGCTTCTTCAACCTGGGCGCCTGGGGCGCGTTGTACGCGATCGGCCCGGAGCTGTACCCCACGGCCGTGCGCGGCACCGGCACGGGAGCCGCGGCCGGCTTCGGCCGCATCGCCTCCCTGCTGGCGCCGTTCCTGGTGCCGGTGCTGGTGGCCACCGGCACCCAGGTGCTCGCCTTCGCCGTGTTCGCCGGGGCGTTCGCACTGGCCGCGGCTGCGGCGTTCACCCTTCCTGAGCAGCGCGGGCGGGCGCTGGAGGAGTGGACCGGGGCCTCCGAGGAATGACCGTCTCCTCATCCCGGCTGCCAGTCCCACCCTGTAGGCCGAGCCCGCGGTGGATGCTGTGAAGGGGTGACTAAGGAGATCTATCCCGGATACCGCCACAGCCGGATGTCCGTGATCGGATTCTCCCCGTCGTACGCGGCCATCAGCAGAGTTTGCTCATCCACCCGCGCGAGATCCGGATAACCCTGCTCAGCCGGCGCTCCGGAGGGATCCAGAGCGGTCAGCAGACACGGTGGATCCCAATCCGTGGCATCGGCCCAGAGCCGCGTGAAAGTAGAGGTGGTGGAGAAGATCTCCCCGCTGTCGCGATCGGCCAACACCATGTGGACCAGCGGGCCATCGGCGTGAAGACCCTCGTACATGACGCCGAGACCGGTCGCCTCGGCCTGGTCCCAGGTGGCTCCTCGATCGGTGGACCTGCTCAGGAGCAGTCCGATCTCGGGGTTCCGAGCGACCATTAGCAGGTCCGTCGCGTCAGAGTGGTCCTGCTCGGGCGTCCTCCCGGTGATGATGCGGCCCTCGAAGGGCCACTTGCCACCGTTGCTGGTCCCCACGACCTGCCAGGTCTTGCCATCGTCCTGACTGCGCACGACGCCCCACCCATCTCCGTGGTACGGCGCGAGCAGAGTGCCATTTCCCACGTAGGTGAGATCCCCGAGGGTGACCAGCACGCCTCCCGTGTCGACCTCGGTCTTCTCCTGGAATGTTCGGCCGTCGTCCCAGGAGACCTCGACCAGCAGCTGATCGGGCTTGTCATGGTGGAGAGCCGAGTTGAGCGAGTGGATCACGATGATCTCACCGCCCCCTCCCACGGCCATGGCCTCGAATCCCCAGCCGACGGCATCATTCCGGCACACGGCTATCTGTTCCCAGCTCTCACCGCCGTCCTCGCTGCGCACGAGCACAGAGGTGGATCCCTTGACGGTCAGGTGCTGGGCACGGGCCGTGTACCCGCACAGCACCGCCCCGCCGGGGGTGGTCAGCAAATGCGGCCACGCCTCGTAGTCGTGCCGCTTGGGCCGGATCGCCTCGAGTGGCTCTGCAAGCGGATCACAGCTCGCCGCGAAGCGCCCCTGTGCTCGGATCCCGGCGGGAAGGGCCGACGCTGATCCGCTCGCGCCCATGAGGGGCAGCAGAACCGCGCCGTGGAGCAGACCGCGACGGGCAACACGGACCGTGGTACGGGAGTCAGTCATGGCAGGCGCTCCTTGTCGGGGAGGGTATTCGTGCTCAGGATCGCTGCAGGCTCGCGGTGTCGAACACGATCCGGTCGCGCGCATCACCGCTCTCCAGCCCGGTCTCGTAGAGCACACCGACAGTGCTGTCATCCAGCATGACCAGGTCGGAGTACCCCGAGCGGTTACGCGTCATGTCGGTGACGTGGACCCAGGAACCGCCACCGTCGTGGCTGACGAACAGTCCAAGGTCCTTCCGCAGTGTGCCGTGCTGCGGGGCGGCGTAGACGAGGGTGTTCCCTGCAGCTCCCGACGCTTGATCGGCGTTGACGATCGACCCCTGCACTTCCGGGGTGGTGAGCAGGTCACTCTGGAAGCCGAACGCGTCCTTCTCGAAGGTGGCACCGCCGTCCTTGCTGACGTTGGCCGCCCGCGAGAACTCGCGGGTCTCGGTGCTCTTCTCTCCCTTACGACTACGACCGATGGCGTACAGCGAACCGTCTGCTGCCTCCTCGACGCCGACCTCCGAGAAGTGATCGGCGTCGGTGGGGCGAGCCGCATCGGCACCGTGCTGCCAGGTCACCCCGGCGTCGTCGCTGAAGATCAGGGCTCCACGACCGCCCTCATAGTTGACACCCGCGACCAACCGGCCTGCATGCGGCCCGTTCTTCATCTCGATGCCGTGCTGGGGGCCGGTCGCGTACCACCCCTTCTCCGGTAGGTCGACCTTCAGCTGCTCGGTGAGGTCGACGGCATCGGACCAGGTGTGGCCGTCGTCATCGCTGAACTGGACGAAGGGCCGACGCTCGGATCGGGACCCCTCGACATTCCAGGTGCTCAGCAGCACGATCCTCCCGGCGTGCTCACCTTGGCTGATCACGATCGGGACCGGGTTGCCGCGGGTGGCCCCTCGGTCCTCACCCCACGGGTCCCCAGCGAGCACCGTCTGCATGGCGGACCAGGTGGCTCCGTCGTCGGTGCTCCTCTTCATGACCAGGTCGATCGATCCGTCGTCATGGCAGAACGAGTCCCCGTGGGCGCGACGCGCTTCGGCAAATGCCAGCAGTGAACCGTCGGAGACTCGCACCACCGCCGGGATTCGGAAGCACTGGAACCCGTCGGATCCCTTGTCGAAGACCACGACCCCGTCGGTGCTCTCTGGCCAGTCGGACTGCGAGTGCGACCCCGCCATGCCTGCAGGGAGGCTGAGAGTGATGCTGACCGCGAGGGCCAGGATGCTGGATCGGAACATAGCAGATCATCCCTTCACGGCGCCCGTGAGGACGCCCTTGGCGAAGTGTCGTTGCAGGAACGGATAGACGATGAGGATCGGGGCCATGGAGACGACCAGGATCGCCATCTGCAGGGAGGACTGGGGAGGCATCATCTCGGTCCCCAGATCCGCCTGCCCCATGGCAGCGTCGTTGACGACGTAGGTGCGCAGCACAAGCTGCATAGGCCACTTCGCGGCGTCATCGATGTACAGCAGGGCATTGAAGAAGGCATTCCAGTAGCCCACTGCGTAGAACAGGCCGATCACCGCCAGCACCGCCTTGGACAGGGGCAGCACGATGCGGGAGAAGACCTGCCACTCTGTCGCTCCGTCAATGGTGGCGCTTTCGGTGAGCTCGTCGGGGATGCCCTGGAAGAAGGATCTCAGGACGATCACGTTGAATCCGCTGACCATGGTCGGGATGATGAGCGCCCATAGGCTGTCCAGCAGACCCGTCTGCCGCACCACGAGGTACACCGGGATGATGCCGGGAGAGAACAGCATCCCGATCAGCACCACCAGCAGGATCGGCCGCCCCAGCACGAAATGCGCTCGGCTCGTCGCATAGGCCAGAAGACAGGAGACGAATAGGCTCAGTGCCGTCCCCACCAGGGTCACGCCCACGCTGATGGCGAGAGCGCGGGTGACCACACCACCACTGAAGATCGCCCGGTAGGCACTCAGATCCAGGCCTCGTGGCAGCAGCACGAGCCCGCCAGCCCGGCTGATCTGCTCCCTCGGCGCTACCGAGGTGGAGACCACCGACAGGAAGGGGACGATCACCGCCAGGCACAGCACGAGCAGCACGGTCGCCTTGATGCCCTGCTCGACGGGGCCCGGAGGCGCTTGGCCGTGGACCAGCCGCGACCGCCGGCCTCTACTTCGAACGCGTGGCATATACACCCGCCTCCCCGAACATGTGCGCGATCTTGTTGGCCCCCAGCACGAGGATCACCCCGACCACGCTCTTGACCAGGCCGACTGCGGTGGCCATGCCCCAGTTCCCTCCGATCACCCCGCGGTTGTACACGTAGGTGTCCAGGACCTCTGATTTCTGCAGGCCCACCGCGTTCTGCTGCAACAGGATCTGCTCGAAGCCCACGGTCAGCGAGGTTCCCAGCTGCAGGATGAACAGCAGGATCACCACCCCCTTGAGGCCAGGGATGGTCACGTGGATCATCTGACGCCAGCGCCCCGCACCGTCCACGGCGGCCGCCTCGTACAGGTCAGCGCTGATGGTCGCCAGTGCGGCCAGGAAGATGATCGTGGCCCACCCGGTGTCCTTCCACATCACCTGGGCAAGCAGGAGCGGCCGGAACAGGTCCCCGTTCCCGATGATACTGAGCGCTTCGTACCCGTGGGATCGCAGGAAATTGTTCAGAAGTCCGGAACCTCCCAGCAACTGCTGGAAGAGCGCCACCACGACCACCCAGGACAGGAAGTGCGGAAGATAGAGGATCGATTGGATGACCCGTTTGATCCTCTCACTCAACAGGGAGTTGAGCAGCAGAGCCAGGACAACCGGTGCCGGGAACACCAGGACTGCCTGGAGCAGTGTCAGGATCAGGGTGTTGGTCAGAGCATTCATGAAGGCGGGATCGCCCTCAAAGATCACGCGGAAGTTGTCTAAAGCAACCCAGTCGCTCCCCCAGACCCCACGGTAGGGCCGGTAGTTCTTGAAAGCAATGATGTTGCCCAGCAACGGGTAGTAGTGGTAGATGAGCAGCACCATGAATCCGGGCAGGGCGAACATCAGCAGCATTCGATCACGCCACAGCTTCTGCCAGAAGGTGAGGCGGCGTCCGGTCACGGGGCCAGAGGGGCGCCCCGTGCTGGCTGCACCCCCGGGTGACCTCTCCTCGATGGTTACGACCATGCCACCATCACTCGATCCCGGCCGCGTCGTACGCCTCGGCGAGCTCCTCCGCCACCTCGGCGCCACCGGAATCGCGCCAGGTCTTGACCACGTCCGGCAGTTCCGAGATGGGGCGCAGACCCTGCGCCATCTGACTCATGGCGTCCCACACCGGCGCCTCGAGCTCCCCTCCCTTCTGGTCACGGGTCCGCGAGTACAGACCTTCGGCCATGTCCCGGGAGAGGTTCTCACTCATGCGCTCCTGGACCTGGAACTGTCGTTCGGCGATATCCGGCTCGCCTGGGAAGTAGAACGCCATCGGGGAATCCGCGATGTACTGCACACCGATTCCCACCTCCTGGACTCCACGCGAGGTGGGCACGGGATCATTGCCCTGGAGCTCGTACTGCTGCCCCGCCGTTCCGTACTTCTTGAACAGGTACTCCTCGGTCCCGAATGGTGCCGCGAACCAGTTAGCGACAGCCAGGAGCGTCTCCACACTGTGGGAGGACCCCGCGGAAAAACCAGTGATGTTGTTAATCGCCGACCCGACCCAGGAGAAAGGCTCGGCCCCTTGGTTTGACGGTGCGACGATCCCACCCACCGAGAAGTCAGGATTGCCGATATTGGTCGACTCGTAACCCGTCCAGGCGACGAAGGAGTCCACATCCATGATCGCACTGGCCCCGTTGAACCACTCCTTCTTCGCGCTGGAGTTGGCAGTGAAGGCATCCGGGTTGATCACGCCGGCCTCCCAGAGCTTGAGCTGCGCCTCCAAGCTCGCCGCCATGTTCTCGTGCTCAAGGAAGTGCGTGAATGAACCGTCGCCCTGGCGCTGCCATCCAGCCGGGATGCCCGACGCCATATTGGCGAAGTTGCCCGGCATCGTCGAGAGGGCCCAGGTGTTCCGCGACGGATCGGTTAGCTCGGTGCACAGATCCTGGAACTCATCCCAGGTCTCCGGCTGGACATCGGGGTCAATCCCCCGATCAGCCATGACATCACGGCGCGTCAGGACCATGAAGTTGCGTGACATCATCCTGGGCACCGGGATGCCGTAGATGGCACCGGAGACCACACAGGGCCTCCAGTAGTCGGGACCCAGGTTCGCGAGGTACGGGTATGCCGAGATCGCATCGCCGGAAAGGTGCTCGGTCAAATCCATACAGGTTGACTCCAGCAGACCGGGCAGATCCGCGGTCCCCGGCGGGATGTTGATCATGTCTGGCAGGTCACCGCTGGCGATCTTGGTCTGGAACTTCGTCTCGTAGTCGGCGTTGGGCGCCATGTCGATCCGCAACGGGGAACCGATGCGCTCGTTCAAGGCCTGCCAGAAAGGGTTCGCATCCATCTGTGGTGGGATCGCCCCGGGAATGTTGGTGATGAAGCTGATGGGTTCGCCGTCACCGGGAGGCTCCTGCACCCCCACCACGGGATCAGCCGGGTACTCCTTGAACCCGTCCAGTAGCGTCTCGTCACCCTTCCAGTCAGGGTTCACGCCCTCGTACTTGGTGAAAGTCGGCAGGACGACCTGGGTATTGCGCTCCTGCTCTCCCCCGGATCCCCCACCCGAGGAGCAAGCGCCGAGCACGGTGCCCGACGCCAGCGCTGTGATTCCCCCTGCCAGAACACCCCGGCGCGTGATGCGTTCCATCTCGACCTCTTCTCCCGGTCCGCACATCGGTGTCGCCGGACCGTCTGTGTCACTGGACACAACGATGCCACGGGACATCCCATGTCACAACCCCTTGCGTCATCGTATTCTCGCGGCGCGAGGGAGGCGGCATCCAGCAACAGAGGCACCTATCGCCGGCGTGAACTCCAGGCGGCTTGATTCCCGTAGGCTCTTGACCTGCATCGTTACAGCAATACGGCGTCTGCCCACCACCATCACTCCCAGACTCATGCCACCGATGCCCTTGTCTGCCGACATCCGTTCTGAGATAGTACGTCCCATGACTAGCAATGCTGCGGATTCCCTGGCCCGCCTGCACGCCCCTGCGGTCACGGTGTTCGATGCAGAACTCCTCGGCTGCGCTGCGGTGCGCATCCCCGCCCTGCTGCGATGCAGGAACGGTCGGCTGGTCGCCTTCGCAGAAGCCCGCCATCACAGTCCCGGCGACACCGGTCGGATCGACGTCATCGCGTCGACCTCACAGGATGGCTTCCAGTGGAGCCCCGCACGCACCATCGCAACCAACGGCGACGGCACCCATGGCAATCCGGTGCCGATCGAGGCCTCCACCGGGGAGATCGTGCTGCTGACGACTACCAATGGTGCCCATGCCAAGGAGGGTGACATCCTCGTTGGAGCCGTTGATCGAGCCGACGGACGGCGCGTCCACGTCACTCGCCTCTCGTCTGACCTCTCCCAGGTCGGAGATGCCAGGGAGATCACCGAGACGGTTTTCGACCCCACTTGGGCCTGGTACGCGACCGGGCCCGGGCACGGGGTGCGCCTGGCCTCCGGTCGCCTGGTGGTCGCGGCCAATCATTCGTATCGGCGCCCCGCTGTTCCGGACGGTGCCCGGGATGATGACACCCAGCCGTCCACGGCTTGGTTCTACGGGGCCCACGGTCTGATCAGTGACGACGATGGGCACTCATGGCGCCTTGCCTGGGTGACCGAGGGGACCGACGGGATCCACGGCCCCAATGAGTCGGCCCTGACGGTGGACCCCGACCGCCCCGAGGAGGTCGTCGTGACGATCCGCAATCAGCACGAGGGGGATGCAGCCGCCCGCAGCGCGGCTCGCACACAGCACCACGCCACATCTCTTCGCTCTCATCAGGTGCTCACCGGGTACGACGGGCCGCGCGTGCAGTGCGGGGTGGGCGCCGATCGCGGCACCGGCTCGATCCTTCTCACCTCCCCCGCCGCCGCCGGGCGGCGGGCAGACCTGGTGCTCCGTGTGATCACTGATGCCACCAGCGACACCCTGGGTCTGCTCCGTGCCGGACCGGCCGGATACAGCGACATGGCCGTGGGCGAGGACGTGCTCGACATCCTGGTCGAGACCGGCGAGGCATCGACCCACGAACGCATCGACCTGCTGCGGATGGACCTGATGGAGATGCGACGAGCCGTCTGGGCACGCACCCCCAGCTCGGTTGGACAAACGGCACGAGGAGACTGAGACATGACCACGAACACCCGCACCCGCCCGGTCGGCACCGGCGTGATCATCCCCGTGTGCACCCCGCTGGGGGCCGATGACGACATCGACACCGCTTCCTTGCGCCGGCACCTGGATCACCTGATCGCCGGAGGAGTCCACGGCGTGTTCGTCCTGGGCACCAGTGGCGAGTTCGGGTTCCTCACTGACCGGCAGCGCGAGCTGGTGGTGCGCACCACGGTGGACCAGGTCGCTGGTCGCGTCCCGGTGCTGGTGGGGATCTCCGACATGGCCAGTGAGCGCGCCATCGAACAGGCGCACCTGTTGATCCCGCTGGGAGCTGATGCCGTCGTGGCCACCGCCCCCTTCTTCGCCGCCACCGGCCACGGTGAGATGCTCACCCACTTCCGGCGCATCAAGCAGGCTGCGGGAGACGTGCCGGTGTACGGCTACGAGAACCCTCCACGGGTGAACGACACCTCCATCCCCGTGGACGTGGTCCTCGACCTGGCCGCGGACGGCACCTTCGCGGGCTTCAAGGACTCGTCCGGAGACCTGGAGTACCTGCGGGCGATCCTGGCCGGGCGAGCAGCACGGAGGCTGTCGAACTTCCATGTTCTCTCGGGGTCCGAGACAGATGCGCTTGCTGCCTTGCGCGCTGGCGCGGACGGACTGGTGCCCGGCCTCGGCAACATCGACCCAGCCGGTTACGTCTCCCTCATGGAGCACGCCCTGTGTGACGGCGATCGCGCGCAGAAGGAGCAGGAGCGCCTACAACGCCTGTTCTCGATTGTCGAGATCCCCACCCACACGCCGATGGGGGGCAGCTCTCGGGCACTGGGGGCGTTCAAGACCGCAATCAAACAGCTCGGCCACTTCGCCGACGACCGCTGCGCGCCACCCTCGGTCCTCTTCGACGACGCGGACCGGTCGGTCGTCGCCGAGATCCTCGCGGCGCACGGCCCCTCTGCCGGTCTCACCAGCGGTGACTCCTGGTCCGACGCCCGCTCGGCCTCTACAGAGCGCTCATGAGTTCGACCGGCCCTGTCCCGCCCCTCACCCCCTCCCCCACCAACCAGGAGCGGATCCGGGAAGCGATCAAGCAAATGATCCTGGACCGCAACCTCCAGCCCGGGGACCCCCTGCCCACCGAGGGTGAGCTGGTCACCCTGCTGGGAGCCTCCCGCAACCCGGTGAGGGAGGCCATCAAGGCCCTCCAGGCCCTCGGGTATGTCGAGGTCCGCCACGGTCATGGAACGTACGTGGGGGCTCTACCCCTGGCCCCGCTGCAGGACTTCCTCACGTTCCGGCTTCGTCGCTCGATCCCCGGCGACGTGCGTGAGGCCGCAGAGCTGCTCCAACTGCGGGAGGCGCTTGAAGTGGGATTGGCCTCCGATGTGATCCGGGTGCATGCCCGACGCGGCACCGAGGAACTCGCGCGGATCACCGACCGGATGCGGGTGAAGGCCCAGGCAGGCGAGTTCTTCCCCGAGGAGGACCTCACCTTCCATGCAGCGCTGTACGCACCACTGGGCAATACGCTGGTCAACGAGCTGCTCGGCGTGTTCTGGGCGTCTTTCCACGCCGTGGATCCGCATCTGCCAGGGCCGCACTACACCCCGATGGAGGCGTGGGGTTGGCACAGCCGTCTGCTCGCAGCCATCGATCGAGCGGATGTCGACCAGTACCGGGTGCGCATGCGCGATCATTTCGACGGTGTACGGATCAGAATCTCCCGCGCAACGCCGGAAAAGCCGGACTGACCCCGCCAGAGTGAAATTCATGTTCAGGGTGCTCGGGGTGGTCTGCGAGCGCAGCCCACCCGAGCACACCCCACCAACCGCTGCACCCCGTGCGCGCTGCACGGGGCGGGGCACGGGGCGGGTGACAAGCCCGGGCCAGCCGAGCTTGGGCTCGACCTCCTTGGTGTAGATGCCCTCGAGGGTTTTCTTGAGCCCCTCCATCGCTGTCTGCACGTCACCCTCGGTGGTCACGATCTCTGCGATCGACTTGGCCATTTCCTGGTCGGCCGCGGGCAGGAATGCGCGGGCGTAGTCCTGGGGCTTGGCGACCTCCAACTGGTCCACCGCGGTCTGGATCTGCGGGGTCTTCGCGGTGAGCTCGGAGAGGTCCGCGCTCTTGCGGATCGGCATGTACCCGGTGGCGGCGGAGAACGCGACCGTGCTCTCGGGCCGGCCCATGAACTCGATCAGTTTCGCTCCGGCCAGCTGCTCCTCCTTGCTGATCGCGGAGGGGATGCCGAGGCCGGCACCGCCGGTGGGGTACACGGGACCGCTCTCGGACCCGCCGGGCAGGAAGCCCACGCCCACCTCGAAGCGGGCCGATTCGAGCACCCCCACCAGCGAACCGGTCGAGGCGATCGTGGTGGAGCACACCCCGGCGGCGAAGGTGTCAGCCGAGTCGCCGGAGGAGACCTTGGCCCAGCCCTTGGAGAACACCGAGTCCTGGACCCACTGCATCGCCTCCATCGCCTCGGGCTCCGCGCAGGTGATGTCCCATTCGTCGGACCATCCCGAGCCGTGTCCCCACAGCACGTTCTGCAACGTCCAGCCCGCGTAGCCGGCGAGGTCCGGGTACATGTAGGCGGTGTCGCCCTGGGTGAGCTCCGGCGCCCATTCCTCGAACTCCGACCAGGTCTCGGGGGCCCGGCCGGGCAGGCCGGCGGCGCTGAAGTGGTCCTTGTTGTAGTAGAACAGCGGGGTGAAGCGGCCGTAGGGCAGCGCCCACTGCTTGTCGTCGTACTGGTAGTCGGCCACCAGCGAGTCGCGGTAGTCCGACAGGTCGATGCCCAGCTGGTCCACCAGGGTGTCGATGGGGATGATGTTGCCGTTGACGAAGTAGCGGAACCACCACACGTCCGAGAGCACCACCACGGCCGGCAGGCCGGAGTTGGCGGCCTGGGAGGTCTGGAAGCACTGGGCGATCTCCTCGTAGTTGGAGCCGGCCGTCACATGGTTGACCGCAATGCCGGCCTCCTCCGTGAACGCGGCCAGCAGCTCCTTCTCGACCTCCTGCGACCCGCCGGGGTGGTTGGTCCAGAAGTCGATTTGATCGGCGGGCTCGACGTCGGCGAAGTC
Organism: Brachybacterium sp. p3-SID957; assembly: GCF_025144775.1. Taxonomy (NCBI): domain Bacteria; kingdom Bacillati; phylum Actinomycetota; class Actinomycetes; order Micrococcales; family Dermabacteraceae; genus Brachybacterium; species Brachybacterium sp. p3-SID957. The sequence goes on from NZ_JALXKT010000038.1 coordinate 25,470, forward strand.
GAGGTCCTTCTCCTCGGCGCCACCGCTCCCGCCGTCGCTGCCGCCACCGCCGACCTCGGGACCGCCGCAGGCGGCCAGGCCGAGCGCGCCCGCACCGAGGGCGCCTGCACCCAGCAGGGAGCGTCGGCTGAGACCACGGGGAAGATGAAGTGATCGGGTCATGGGCGATCCTTTCGAGGGTTCGGGCCGACGCGGTCGCGTCAGCCGGTGACGCTGCCTTGGGTGAGGCCGGAGACGATGTGGGGCTGGAGCATGGCGAACACGATGAGGACCGGCACGATCACCAGCACGGTGCCGGCCATGAGGATGCCCCATCCGGATCCGGTGTTGCCCTCGGAGTTCTGCAGGGCGGTCAGGCCCACCGGCAGGGTCATCCGGTTGGCCTCCGAGGTGATGATCAGCGGCCAGATGTATTCGTTCCACTCGGTCACGATGGTCACCAGGGCGACGGTAGCCACCGAGGGGATCGAGACCGGCACCACCACGGGCCACAGGGTGCGCAGGCGACCGGCGCCGTCCAGCTCGGCCGCCTCCAGTATCGAGTACGGGATGGTGAGGAAGTACTGCCGCAGCAGGAAGGTGCCGAACGCGGTGCCCAGGCCGGGCAGGATGATGCCCCAGTAGGTGTTCACCCCGCCCAGGCCTGCGATCAGCACGTAGTTGGGCAGGATGGACACCTGCGGGGGCACCATCAGCGCCACCAGGATCAGCACGAAGATGACCCGCTTGAACGGGAGGCGCACGAACACCAGCGCATAGGCGGTGAAGATCGCCAGCAGCACCTTGATGGTGGCGCCGATGGTGGTGACGGTGACGGAGTTCAGGAAGAACCGCGGGATCGGCACCGAGTTTCAGGCGGCCTCGTAGTTGGCCAGGGAGGGGTTCTCCGGCAGCACATGGAGGTCCGTGGAGAGGATCTCCCCGGGCGCCTTGAAGGAGCTGATCATCATCCACAGCAGCGGCAGCACCATCACCAGGGTGGCCAGCAGCAGGGGGACGTACCCGCCGGTGATGGTGGCCACCAGGTTGTGGCGGCTGAAGGGGCTGCTGCTGCGATGGGTGCGGACCCGATCGGGGTCACCGTTCGGGTTCGCCCCGGGATCAGAGAGGGGGCGGGGCGCGGTGGTGGCGCTCATGAGTAGTGCACCTTCCGCTCGACGAGCAGGATCTGGGCGACGGTCATCACGATCAGGATCACGAACAGCAGCACCGAGATCGTGGCGGAGTACCCGGCCCGGGAGTAGCCGCCGAACGCCTGCAGGTAGGACTCGAAGATCATGGTGTTAGTGCCGCGCCCGGTGGGAGTCATGATCCGCAGCAGGTCGAAGGCCTGCAGGCTGTTGAGCATGGTGGTGATGAGCAGGAAGAAAGTGGTGGGCGATAGCAGCGGCAGCGAGATGCTGAAGAAGCGGCGCACCGCCCCGGCGCCGTCGAGCTGGGCGGCGTCCATGACGTCCTGGGAGAGGGACTGCAGACCGCCCAGGGAGACGATCGCGCAGTAACCCAGGTTCTTCCACACGTACACGATGATCACCATCACCAGCGACATGTCCGGGTCCAGGTACCACTGCGGGCTGCCCAGGCCCAGGCGGCCCAGGATCCAGCCCAGCACCCCGAAGTTCGGGTCGAAGATGAACAGCCACACCAGGCCCACGCCCACGCCGGAGAGCACGTAGGAGGCGAACACGGCCGATCGCGCCAGCATGCGGCCGGGGATGTTGATGTTCAGGGCCAGCGCGATCAGCAGGCCCAGCACCATCGAACCGCCGACGGTGAACAGCGTGAAGATCGCCGTGATCCGGAGACTGGTCAGGCCCTGGTCCGAGGTGAAGAACTAGATTTAGTTGTCCAGGCCGACGAAGGTGGCGGTGCGCGAGCCCAGCGTCCAGTCCAGCATCGAGTACTGGATGTTCAGGAACAGGGGCCGGTAGGTGAACATCGCGATCAGCACCAGATTCGGTGCCGCGAAAGCGAGGAAGACCAAGGCGTCGCGCCGGGTGCGCCTGCTCATCCGCCGTCGACGGGGTGGAGCTGCCCTCAGATCGGAGGGCACCGGAGGTCCGGGCGCAGCAGCGGGGCGGGCGCGAGAGGTCTCGGTCATCGAAGCTCTTATCGGTGAGGACGGAACAACTGCCACGGTGCTCGGCGCTGAAGCGCCCGGTCATTATGACAAGAGCGTCAGCAAGGCGCACCTTGACCGGTTTTCCCCCGCTGTCCTCCGCTCACGGCACGTACGGTGGTAGCAGCCCTGCCGCTTCGATCCCGAGCATCCCGGCCCGGGACCGCGCGGCCGCCACGGAACCGGAGGCCCCTATGCACGCCGACCGCATCACCGACTCGATCTGCTACCACGCCGAGGGGCCCCACTGGTCCGACACCTGGGGAGGCCTGCGCTGGGTGGACATGCTGGCCGGGGACATCATGCAGCTGTCGGCCGAAGGAGCGAGCGCGGGCGGTGCGGGGTCCGACGGCGCGAGCACCGGGGGAAGCGCGGGGTCCGACGGCGCGAGCACCGGGGGAAGCGCGGGGTCCGACGGCGCGAGCACCGGGGTAAGCGCCGGCACCGATCACGCCGTCGCCCGCATCGCCACGCCCAGCCCCGTGGTGGCCTGCGTGCGCCCCGCCTCCAGCGGTGGCGCGGTGCTGGCGATCGAGAAGGGCTTCGCCCTCGAGGACGCCGACGGCTCCATCGAGCAGCTGCCGCCGCTGTGGGAGGAGAACGTGCGGATGAACGAGGGAGCCATCGCCCCGGACGGCTCCTTCCTGTGCGGCTCCATGCACTACGACCAGGCCGAGGGTGCGGCCGCGATGTGGCGCCTGATGCCCGACGGCACCACCACCCGCATCCTCACCGGCATCACCGTCTCCAACGGACTCGCCTTCACGGCCGACGGCGCCCGCGCCTACTACGTGGACACCCCCACCGGGCGCGTGGACCTCTTCGACTGGGACGACCGCGCGGGCCTGGTGCAGCGGCGCACCTTCGCGGACCTGAACGAGCAGGACGGCCATCCCGACGGGCTGTGCCTGGACGCGGAGGGCAACGTGTGGGTGGCGATGAACGGCGGCTCCCAGGTGCTGGGGCTGGACTCCGACGGCAGTGTGACCGAGCGGATCACCGTGGGCGCCAGGCAGGTGACGGCCTGCACGTTCGGCGGGGCCGACCGCTCCACGCTGTTCATCACCACCAGCCGGGAGAACCTCGAGGACGGCGAGGACCCGCAGGCCGGCTCGCTGTTCGCGGTGCAGGTGGGCGGCGGCGTGCGCGGCTCCGCGGAGGAGCGCCTGTTCGGAGGGTGAGGGAACGGTGCCCTGCAGCACACACCACCCGTCCCCGCTCGTCGGCCCGGAACACCACCCATCCCACTTCACCGACGGTTACGGGTGAGTACATTCCAGGATCTGGAACGTACTCACCCGTAACTCATGCAGCAGACGGTGCCGGGCCCGTGCTCCCGGGGCACGGGGTGCCCAGGCCACCTCCCGCTCTGACACGCCGCTGCACATATGCGAATCCCCTGATTGCCACCGTCGGCGGTGGCAATCAGGGGATTCGAGACTGGAGGACGGCGTGTCTGCGATCAGGCCGGCGCGGCGCAACCGCCGCCAGATCAAGTGCGTGCCCGTCCGGCAGGCGAGAGCAGTGCGCCCGGCCTGATCAGGCCAGCTGGCCCGCCGCCGGCGCGCAGCGGGCCTGCCGTGCATCGTCAGGCCTGCAGCGCCTCGACGTCGTCGTCCATCCAGTCGAAGGTGCGCTCCACGGCCTTGTTCCACAGGCGCATGTACCGCTCGCGGGTCTCCTCGTCCATCGAGGGCTCCCAGCGCTTGTCCTCGTCCCAGTTGTCGATGACGTCCTGCTCGCCGTCCCAGAAGCCCACGGCGATGCCGGCCGCGTAGGCGGCACCCAGGGCGGTGGTCTCGATGACCTTGGGGCGTACCACGGGCACACCGATGATGTCGGCCTGGAACTGCATCAGCAGCTCGTTCTTCACCATGCCGCCGTCCACCTTGAGCTCGGTGAGGTCAACGCCGGAGTCGGCGTTCATCGCATCTAGCACCTCACGGGACTGGAAGGCGGTGGCCTCCAGTGCGGCACGGGCGATGTGGCCCTTGTTGTGGAAGCGGGTCAGGCCCACGATGGCGCCGCGGGCGTCGGCCTTCCAGTGCGGGGCGAACAGGCCCGAGAACGCGGGGACCACGAAGCAGCCGCCGTTGTCGTCGACCTGCTCGGCGAGCTTCTCGATCTCCGGGGCGTCCTTGATCAGGCCCAGGTTGTCGCGCACCCACTGCACCAGCGAGCCGGTGACCGCGATGGAGCCCTCCAGGGCGTAGATCGGCTTGTTGTCGCCGATCTTGTAGCACACGGTGGTCAGCAGGCCGTTCTCGCTGCGCACCAGCTCCTCACCGGTGTTGATCAGCATGAAGTTGCCGGTGCCGTAGGTGTTCTTGGCCATGCCCACCTCGAAGCAGGCCTGGCCGAAGGTGGCGGCGTGCTGGTCGCCGAGGATGCCGGCGATCGGGGTGTCGATGAGCAGGCCCTGCTTGCGACCGTACCCGTACACCTCGGAGGAGGACTTGATCTCCGGGAGCATGGACAGCGGGATGCCCATGTCCTTGGCGATGTCCTCGTTCCAGTCGAGGGTGTCGATGTTCATCAGCATGGTGCGGGAGGCGTTGGTGACGTCGGTGACGTGCACGCCGCCGTTCACACCGCCGGTCATGTTCCACACCAGCCACGAGTCGGTGTTGCCGAACAGCAGGTCACCGGCCTCGGCCTTCTCGCGGGCACCCTCGACGTTGTCCAGGATCCACTTGACCTTGGGCCCGGAGAAGTACGTGGCCAGGGGCAGGCCCACGCGCTCCTTGTACTTCTCCGCACCTTCGTCGCCGGCCAGCTCGTCGCAGATCTTCGCGGTGCGGGTGTCCTGCCAGACGATCGCGTTGTAGACGGGCTCGCCGGTGTTCTTGTCCCACACCACCGCGGTCTCGCGCTGGTTGGTGATGCCCACGGCGGCCAGCTGGTGGCGGTTGATCTCGGCACCGACCAGGGCCTCGCCGACCACCTTTCGGGTGTTCCGCCAGATCTCCTTGGGGTCGTGCTCGACCCAACCGGACTTCGGGAAGATCTGCTCGTGCTCCTGCTGGCCGGTGGAGATGATCTGGCCCGCGTGGTCGAAGATGATCGCGCGGGTGGAGGTGGTGCCCTGGTCGATGGCCAGGATGTACATGGTCTCGTCGTTCATCGGGTCTCCTTCGATGATGATCTCGAGCGGTGGTGATGGTGCGCCCGTCGACGGGGCCCGCCGTCGGGTGGTTCGGGGGTGGGGCGCATCGCGGCGCGCCCCGGGGCTG